>DATAEX010000385.1:0-2444 GCA_036257765.1 Bacteroidales bacterium | reverse complement strand
AAAGGATCCACTTCAGGCGATTTCTTACACCTGGAGGAAATCAGGGTTAACTGTGAACAAAATTCTTTGCTGTTTTTGGTGACACAAGAGGGAAAAGGAGTATGTCATGCCAAAACTTCTGAGGGTTTACCTTTTGGGACCTGTTTTTACAGGAAAATTGACAGCGGGGCACTGGTGATACTTCAGGATAGATGAGAATAATTGGATTCAGAATCTGACAAAAAAGGCAATGATGCCTAATATTATTAAGACAACTCCTGAAAGTAATTTTTCATGATGGTCGATAAAATGAGAACGAATGGATTTCACCCCTTTACCTGCCAGGAAAACTAACAATAACATACCACCAACAGTAATTACAACATACACCGCCGAGACCAATAAAATCCCTGTCCATCCGGCGGCGGCTGCCTGAAAATAATATGCCTCGATTTCAAGACATGGACTTAAAAACATGGATAAAGCAAGCGTTGTTATAATTGCCGCTTTTGCGCGGGAACGCGGCTGACTTGCATTTAAATGATTATGATGGTTATGGTTATGACGCCTGATTCCTATCAACAGGTAAATAATTCCGATAACAATAAGTAATGACGGGGCTATTTTTTCAGTAAAAATTGCATAATTCCTGCTCAGGCTGATTCCTACTATTCCAATTGCGATACCTACCAGAATTGTGCTAAGAGTATGGGCGAATCCACTGATAGCAGTAACAATCAGCGTTTCGCGCTGGGTCCATTCCTCGGCTTTTCCGATTGCTACCACCGGAAGCCAGTGATTCGGAATGGCTGCATGGATCAGACTTAATAATAGACTACCAAGTAATAGGTGTATCATAATCTGTTTTTTTGCCTGATATTCATGCTTTGTTCAGCTATTTTTATCAGTCGGTTTAGTTTTAACTTATTCAACCTGTTAATTCTCCATGTTTCAAGAAAAGTCAATACTTTACGAACAATGTCATAGTAAAGAAGAATCAGCAGTAATACCGTAAAGGACCATATTACTGCCAGATCGAACCAGAATGTATCAACATATTGACCAAACAGGTTCTTAAAAGGAGAATAGAAATGTGCGCGCCATGAATTTTTTGCGGGTAATCTGAAAATTGCATCTTTAATCGGAATCATTTCCCCGTCATGAATGGAATATTGTATGATTTCTTTTTCATTGGTGACTATAGAGGAAAGCTGTTTATTATAATACCGTTGCCGGAATGAAAGGAAACTCTCCTCGCCCATTCTGTTTATCAATTCACGGAATCTTGCATCCCGTCTTTCTACAGCATTTACATATCGGTTTCGGTATATTTGAACGGCTTTGCCAAGAAATAGTGCTATGCGCGAATTAATCTCAGGCCGGTAGAAGCCAGATGTAAGGCTGTCAATATAACTGCCCACAGGGATATCAATATCGCTGCTGATCCTGATCAATTCAGAACGGAGTACTCTCAGGTTATTTTCAAACCTGAATGTATCCGACAGATTCTCATAAAGTTTTTTTGTATCCGAAAGAATATCCTCAAGACCTGGAATTGCATATGATCTGTAGTAATTAGCATTTCCTGCCAACCGTTCATCATCAAACACATTCTTCTCATACTCGTTATCTTTGAATTGGATCACCGCAAGAGCTTCATATGCCCAGCGTGAAGTCATCATATCACCGATTATGGGAACGGTTTTATCATTTGAAATGCGATTATGCATTTTATTGAAATCAACCACAACACCGCTGAATAACAATTGAGGAACCAGGATCAAAGGCACAAGTATATAGATAGTAACCACCGAATTAAAACCTGAGGAAATATTTAATCCAACCATATTGGCCCAGCACGATGAAGTAAATAATACAAACCAATAACTCAGGAGCATGCCCTTTATTTCAAGCATTGAATTTCCGATCAACACAAAAATCAGAGATTGTAAAGCAGAAATTCCGAACAAAATGAAAATTTTGGAAAACAAATAGCTGGATCGACTTAAATTCAGGAATTTCTCCCTTTTAAGTATTTTCCTGTCTTTGAAGATTTCTTCAGCACTGATAACCAGTCCCAGAAACAGAGCCACAATTACAGCCATGAACAGGAATGCCGGGAACACTGCATTTTCTCCGAAAATATATTTTGGAAAACCATTAACGAAAGTGAAATTCTTTGTAAAAAATGCAAGTATAAAAGCCAGAATGGGTGCTTCAAGTGCAAGAAGCATGAGGTATTGCTTATTATAGTATTTTGCCAGCAGATCCCTCTTAAGGAAAATCAAAAACTGGTTAAAATGATTTGGTACCTTGAAGTTGTTTTTAGGGAATGAGGAATCGTGTTCGCGTACGATCAGTTTCGTCTGCGAATCGATCTTGTCAAGAAATTTCTGGTACCACTCTTCGGGTGTTGTTTTACGCTTACGGGTCAATCTGCCGTTAGGGTCAACTTCCCTGGCCTC
>DATAEX010000547.1:0-4336 GCA_036257765.1 Bacteroidales bacterium | reverse complement strand
CGCACCCATATCCAGGGCTTTAATCACATCTTCTTCCGAGCTTTTAACAGAGATTATCAATATCGGTTTTGTGTACCAGGATCTTAATTGCTTCAGTATCAGCAAACCATCATAATCGGGCAAGCCCAGATCGAGAAGAATACAGGCTGGCTGGTGACTTGCTGCTGCCACAAGACCCTCATTACCGCTACCTGCCTTGATTATTTTATATCCATTCGCAGTGAGAGTTATCTCAAGTAAGCGACGTATCTGTATTTCGTCATCAATTATCAATAATGTGTCGGGCATATCAGGAAATATTTATAAAATCCTGGATTTCTGTAGGAATGCAAACAGTAAATCGGGAACCTCCCTTTTCCCTATTTTCCAGAGTAACTGTTCCTTTTTGTGCTTCTACAAAACCCTTAACAATAGATAAGCCTAAACCAATTCCACCAGGTTTACTTCCGCCAACCCGGTAAAATTTATCGAATACATATGGCAATGAATCCGCAGGGAATCCCTTACCTCTGTCGAGTACCTCCATAGTAAAAAAGCCGTCATCATAACCGAACTTTAACCGCAAATTACTTTTTACAGGAGCGTACTGACAGGAATTATGAAGAAGATTATATAGCACCTGCTCCATTAAGCCATAATCAAGCCTGACAAGAGGCATCTTTTTCGGAATACTTATAAGCAAATTAAAAGGGAAAAGTTCTTCCTTAAGATTATCGGTAACCCGATTAACCAGATCATGGATATCGCACCAATCCAGTCTTGGAGTAATTCTTCCACTTTCGAGTCGCGACATATTCAGGAGATTTTCAATAAGCCGGTTCAAACGCTCAGATGCTTTGTATATTTCCTGACTTAATTCTTTTCGTTCAGTATCATTATGAACCGAATTCAGTTGGGAATCTGAAGCGCCCATAATTGTTGCAACCGGGATTCTGAGTTCATGAGAAATTGAGTTAAAAAGTGTTTTGTAAAGTCTGTCCGATTCTTCAAGGATCTGCGCTTTTTTGGCCATTTCATCGAGAAATTCTCTTTCCACAGCTGCAGAAATAAGAGACAAATAGGTATTCCAGATCAGTTCCTTATACCCTGAAAACCATTTTCTTAGTTTCACTCCTACTACACCCGGTTTAAGGGATGTACCCGCAAGATTGAAAAAGGTAAATTCAGAATTTGCATAATCTTCAGTGTACTTCCCGGCTTTAGCTTCATTGTGATAAGTATGGCAAGCAACAGAAAAATCTTCCTGAGTCAACAAAGTGTTTTCAATTTTATAATTTGCGGCCTTTAATGCTCCGTAACCATCCTGAATGATTATTACTGCCGGGATATTAAAATATTTTTCAATGTCGGTTTCAGCTGCTTTGATCACATTTTTTAAGCCGGCTGTTTGTGAAAGATTGCTGGCAAGTTCGAAAAGGATATGTGTTCGTTCCTCCCGATCCCTGGTTAGTTTTTCCTGTTTTCTGATTCTGGAATTTAGGATACCGTTAACAAGGGCTATTATGAAAAACATACCCAGCATCATTGTATCTTCAGTGGTTCCGATATGAATGCTATATTTTGGAGGAATAAAGAAGTAATCCCAGATTAATGCGGATAAAGTTGCTGCCAGTAACGTAGGTCCTGTGCCCATAAAGGTTGCTATCATTGAAACTGCAAAAAGAAGGACATAAGAAACTACACTGTATCCAATATGTGTTGTCAGGAAATAAAAAACAACGGCAATAAAACAGATAATGCTAAATGAAAGCAAATATTGAAGTATATATACATTGCTTTTATTCATCGATCACTTACATTAACCGAATACAAATGTACATAGTCATTCGAATTCCTTTTATTTGAAAACGCAATCTTTATAAAATCTTTATTCATTCCGGACATAAATTAATAATTTACTTATAGAGCGCAGGCTACATTTGGCACCGTTTTAAAAAGATTCGAGTTGGCTGGGAATAAAGGTCACGGAATGAAATTCGGTGCGGCGGGTTTACTGATCACATTGGGTATCGTGTTCGGCGATATAGGCACTTCACCGCTGTATGTAATGAAAGCCATAATACGTGAAGATTTTAGGTTGGAAGAAAATATTATACTTGGCGCACTTTCCTGTATTATATGGACGCTGACTATACAAACCACTATAAAATACGTCATTATTACCCTTCGTGCGGACAACAAAGGTGAAGGAGGCATTTTCTCTTTGTTTGCACTTCTCAGAAAAAACAGAAAATACATTTACATTTTTGCAATAATTGGAGGAAGCACTCTCCTTGCGGATGGGATTATCACACCATCGATAACCGTAGTATCATCCATTGAAGGCCTGCAACTAATTAATCCAGAAATACATGTTATTCCAATAGTCGTTGTAATTCTAACTATTCTATTTGCTGTTCAGCAGTTCGGAACTGAATTTATCGGGAAGTTCTTCGGACCGGTTATGTTTTTTTGGTTTATGATGTTAGGTATTCTTGGATTGACGGAAATTCATGAACAAATAAGTGTACTAAAAGCTTTCAACCCCTATTATGCAATAAATCTCCTGATAGCCTATCCGGGAAGCATACTTCTGTTGGGCGCAGTTTTCCTCTGTACCACCGGTGCTGAGGCCTTGTATACGGATCTCGGCCATTGCGGAATTAAGAATATCAGAGTTTCCTGGATATATGTAAAAATCATGCTTATCATGAATTACCTTGGCCAGGGAGCATGGATACTCAGTCATTCATCTGAGATCAATTCTCTTACTAATCCGTTCTATGCCATTATGCCTCTATGGTTTCTTCCCGCCGGTATCGCCATTGCCACAGCTGCTGCTATTATTGCAAGCCAGGCCCTGATCAGTGGATCATACACTCTTGTAAGTGAGGCCATTTCCCTTAATTTCTGGCCAAAGATCAGGATAAAATATCCTACTGTACACAAAGGCCAGATGTATATTTCCAGCATAAACTGGATTCTGTGGGCATCCTGTTTGGGTGTAGTATTCCTCTTCAGAAAATCGGATAATATGGAGGCAGCCTATGGACTTTCAATTACAATAACCATGTTGATTACTACCATTCTTATGGTTTCTTATTTGTCCATGAAGCGTATGCCACTTATAGTTATCATACTTTTTTTATTGGTGTATGCAAGCGTAGAGGGTGCATTTTTATATGCAAACCTTTTTAAGTTTGCGCATGGCGGGTGGTTTACCATTATGGCCGCAGGCATTCTGGTTCTACTTATGCTATCTTGGTACCGCGGGCGAAAAATCACCAACAGATATCTCAGATTCCTTCCTGTTTATCAATACACCGATACAATTAAAGATCTGAGGAATGATACCAGTGTACCGAAAACATCATCGAACCTGGTTTATCTGACAAAGGCAAACCGGTTTTCAGATGTTGAGTCCAAGATCATCCTTTCAATTCTGAATAAACAGCCTAAACGGGCAGACCACTATTGGCTCATCCACGTTGATACGCTTGACGAACCCCGGACCATGGAGTATAAAGTAAGACACATCATTCCTGGGATTCTTACCCGGATAGATTTTTTCCTGGGGTTTAAAATCGAACGCCGTATTCATGCCATGTTCAAACACATAACCAATGAAATGGCAAAAAAAGGTGAAATAGATCTTTTCAGCGGTTATCCAAGCCTGCGTAAACATAATGTAATCACCGATTTCCGATTTATTATAATCGACAGGTTGAATATATCCGAAATGGAATTCAGGTTTTTTGACCGGATGATCATTAACATATACCTCTTTCTTGTGCGACACAGCTTGTCGGATCTGAAAGCTTTAGGATTTGACGCAAGTACCGTAGTTATTGAACAAATGTCGCTGGGTTTTGAGGGGGCACAGAATTTCAGATTAGTTGAAAGGGTGTAAATAATAGGGCATCCTTCTAACCAATACTTCCCGTTAGTTGTTATTTTTACTACCGGAAAAACAACTACATGAAGCAAACAAAAAAGCTGATCTTTTATCTTGTAGTTATTGGAGGCTTCACTTTGCTGATATTTTGGATTGTCCGTTCCGGAGAACAATTACAAATTCAAAATGATGTAAATTCCGTTACATCATCGGGATGGAATATCAGGGAAGCCTTGACCAAAAATTTTACACATCCGTTATCCATTTTATTGCTTCAGATTGTAACAATTATACTTGTTGCCAGATTTCTTGCCTGGATTTGCAGGAAGATAGATCAACCGACCGTAATAGGTGAAATTGCCGCGGGAATTATTTTAGGTCCGTCCTTGCTTGGATTGTATCTTCCGGACGTTTTTTCTGTGCTTTTTCCAGCGTCTTCTCTCAGCAATCTTCAGTTTCTGA
>DATAEX010000349.1:0-4840 GCA_036257765.1 Bacteroidales bacterium | reverse complement strand
CCCTTACGTAAAAAATATCACATATAAAACCGGAGATACGGTAATTGAATCGATGTTTAACATGGTTGAGGAAAATTTGCCTCTCTTCCTTGAACCATCGGATTATGCAAGTATCGATTCTGCAACTAAACCAGAGAACATTGATAAAGCTTTGGAAAACGATCTCAGGAATCTTCTGTCTCCTGCGAGTTTTGCCATGAAACAAATGATTGTGAGGGATCCCCTGGGAATAAATTCAATAGCACTCAGAAAGCTGGGACAATTTCAGAACGATGAGAATTATATCATGGTAAATGGCAGGATCTTTTCACGCGATACCTCTTATTTACTGATGTTCATCTCACCTCACTATTCATCGAGGGAAACTTCAAAAAATTCCGATTTTTTAAGAATACTCAAAAGTAGCTTTGACCGTATAGAATCTGATCATAATGTAGACATATCTGTTTTCGGTTCTGCTTTGATCGCTGTAGGAAATGCTGAACGCTTAAAGAAAGATATCCGTTTTACTTTAACTATTTCGATCATCCTGCTTGCTCTTATCATCACTTTTTCAATCAAAAAGAAAAAGCTTTTCCCTTTTATCTTTCTCCCTGCCATATTCGGAGGTATAATGGCGATCGCTGTGTTGTACCTCATGCGCGGCAAAGTATCGGTTATTTCATTAAGCATTGGTTCTGTAATTCTGGCCATAACAGTTGATTATGCCTTGCATATTACTACTCACTACAAACACAGACATTCGATATTTGAAACCATAAAGGATGTATCATTCCCAATTATTATATGCGGATTTGCTACAGCATTCGAATTCCTGGCATTGGTATTTGTTTCTTCCGAATCGCTCAATGAATTGGGTATACTTGCTGCAGTGAGCGTTGTTACCGCTGCTTTTTTCACCATGGTTGTTCTTCCGCACATACTTGAGGTTACAACCACCAAATCCGATGAAACTGAAGAGAAGAACCTTCTTGAGAAAGTGCTTGACAGAATTACCCGTTATTCCTTTTATAAAAACAGGCTTTTGCTTGGGTTCATGATAGTATATTCAGTTACTGCATTATTTTATTTAAAACGAGTGGGATTCGAAACCGACATGATGAAAATGAACTTTATGCCGGATGATCTCAGACACGCTGAAAACGTATTAAACCGGATTAATAATGCTAAGCTGAATTCAATATACGTCGTTGCATACGGAAACAACATTCAGCAGGCATTAGAAAGCAATGAAAGAGTGATTGCAAAAGCCGGAGAGCTTAGGTCATCAAAAATCGTTAAAAGTTATTCATCACCGGGATCATTACTTATGTCGGATTCCGTACAGGTCAAAAAAATTGAAGTATGGAATGATTACTGGAATAAAAAAGGAAGGAACGAAATGCTTAAAATTCTTGATGACAAAGCTGTTAAAGCAGGCTTCCGTCCGGGTTCTTTTTTTGAATTCAGCAACCGGATAAATTATAAGTATGCTCCTGATTCTTCTCTTTTTATTACACTCAAAAACCTTTTTTCAATCGATAATGTATCGGTTCGACCCGATTTGGCATCCATTGTAACAGTGCTTAAGGTGGAAGCCAGGGATGTTGAAAATGCAACAAAAAGTTTTGATAAAATTCCGGGAGTTATGGTGATTGATCGCAAATCTGCCCTGTCAGGTATGGTCAATACACTGGGACAAGACTTCAATTTCATAGCCAATATAAGCCTGTTGCTTATACTTGTTGTTTTGATTGTTGCCTTCGGCAGGATCGAACTTGGGGTTATAACCTTTGTCCCCATTTTCCTGAGCTGGATTTGGACCTTAGGGTTCATGGGAATATTCGGCATTAAATTCAATATTTTCAATATTATCATTTCTTCTTTCATAACAGGGTTGGGCATTGATTACAGTATTTATATTATGCAAGGCCTTGTTCAGGGGTATAAATCAGATAATCGAAACCTGTTGTCGTATAAAACCTGTATTCTGATTTCGGTAATAATTTCCCTTGCAGGTACGGGTGTCCTGATATTTGCCAAACATCCTGCGCTTAATTCAATAGCTCTGATCTCGATGGTGGGACTGCTGTCAGTTGTGCTAATTTCCTATACTTTCGAGCCCCTTATGTTTTATTATCTTGTTTCCAGAAATAATAAAGCCAGGTCTTTACCTGTAACTCTCTCTGATATAGCTGTCACAATAGTTGTTTTCGCAATTTTCGTTTTCGGCTGCATTTTTATGAATTTCATGCTTCTGGCAGTCTTGTTATTGCCTGTCAGGACGAAACATAAAAAGCTTCTGCTTCACCGGGGAATGATGATTTGGTGTAAAATACCGGTATATACAATGCTCCATATCAAGAAGAAGATTATCAATGTGAACGGTGAAGATTTTTCGAAGCCCGCTGTGATTATCAGCAACCATCAATCGCATATAGATCTTTTATTGCTCCTGATGCTTCATCCCAAACTTATTGTGCTTACAACCAGATGGGTTTGGAACAATCCTATTTATGCGCTTGTGATCCGGTACCTGAATTACTACCCGGTAATGGAGGGCCATGGCGATCTTACGGAAAAACTCAGGGTTAAGGTGAATGAAGGTTATTCCGTAGTGATTTTTCCTGAAGGAAGCCGTTCGGCTGATTCATCAATTACACGTTTCCATAAAGGTGCCTTTCTGCTGGCTCATACCTTAGGTCTCGATATATTGCCCGTCATAATCCATGGCGCAGGAGACTGTATGAACAAAGGGGAGAATCATCTCAGGGGTGGTTCAATAACATTAAAAATATTCCCCAGGGTAAAACCCGGTGATCCCAATTATGGATCGGATTATCATGAGATGAAAAACTTTATGCTTCTGTTTTACAGAAAGCAATATGCGCTAATGAAGGAAGAATTTGAAACGCCTGACTATTTCCGCAGAAAGCTGATAAGAAATTATATTTACAAAGGTCCTGTTATTGAATGGTATACCCGTATTAAACTGTCTCTTGAGAATAACTATAAAGACATCAATGCTCTGATACCACGGAATGCGGCAATCACTGATATCGGATGCGGTTACGGATATTTATCCCATATGCTGAGTTTTGTTTCACCTCAGCGTAAGATTATAGCCTATGATTATGATACGGATAAAATTGAAATGGCCGCGAATTGTATCTCAAAACAGCCGAATGTGGAGTTTAATTGCGCTGATATAACCGAAGTCAGGCTTACTCATTCTGATATTTTTATACTTAGCGATGTGCTGCACTACCTGCCCGAAAATAAACAGGATGCGCTGATTGAAAGGTGCATTGAATACTTAAATGAGGGTGGCAAAATAATAATTCGTGATGCTGACCGTGATCTTGCAAAGAGGCATAGGGGAACACAATACACAGAATTTTTTTCAACCCGATCCGGTTTTAATAAAGCAGAAAAAAACAGGCTCTATTTTTTCTCCGGAAGTAAAATAAAAAAGATTGCCGAGCGGAATAGATTTGAAATCATAGAGATCGATAAAACTAAACTTACGTCTAATGTACTTTATGTCATGGAAAAAGGTAAAGTATGAAAATCGCAATGTAACCCATATTAGTTTTGTTCGTAACAGTGATGTTATAACTAACACATTTATATTAAAAAGCATTATTTATGAAAAAAATCCTGACACTCACATTTCTGGCATTCCTTTTCACAGGTATGTGCCTGAATGCCCAAAAAATTGCCCTGAAAAACGGGTCATTTGCACCTCTGAAGGGTGAAAAAACCATCATGGTTCAATATGATTACAGTAATTTATCTGTAGGTAAATTTGATAAGGAAGACGATTATATTGCAAAAAAGGTTGCTGATTACAATAAAGATGAAGCCGGCAAGGGAGAAAAGTGGAAAGAATCATGGAAAGCCGATCGTGCCGCACGATTTGAGCCAAAATTTGAGCTGCTTTTCAATGAAAATGCAGATAATATGAAAGTGGATCCCGCAGGAGCAAAATATAAAGCAGTGGTACATACTACCTTTATTGAACCCGGATTTAATGTGGGTGTTACACGTAAACCGGCATATATAAATGCTGAGATAACTTTTACGGAAATTTCCTCAGGGAAAGAAATAGCATTTGTAACTGTGCAGAATTGCCCGGGCCGGGATGCAATGGGTTTCGATTATGATACCGGCTACCGGATAGAAGAAGCCTATGCAAAGTTGGGAAAATCGCTTGCAGGTTTCCTTAATAAACAGATTAAGTAAAAGGAAAACTATAAAATAAATATATGGAACGGTGAGCTTAATAGGTTCACCGTTTTCTTTTTTGCCATATTTTCTTGTTAATTTAGCCGTATAACCCTCACAGGAATTATGGAAATATTGAACTCGCCATATTTTGACTACCTGATACTTCCGCTGCTCATTTTTATTCTGAGAATATGTGACGTATCGCTCGATACCATGCGGATCATATTCATGACCAGAGGATACAGAAAAATAGCTCCTATTATCGGCTTTTTTGAAATACTTATCTGGATTGTTGCCATTACACGAATTATGCAAAATTTGAACAACTGGGTAACTTACGTTGCTTATGCTGCAGGTTTCGCAACAGGTAATTATGTTGGAATGCTGTTGGATGAGAAGCTTGCAATTGGTCACGAGCTGATCAGAGTTATTACTAAAACGGAACCAACCGGACTTGCAGAAACTCTAAGAAAAGCAGGATTTGGTGTTACATTGGTTAAGGCCAACGGCATGCAGGGTGAAGTAGGGATTCATTATATTATTGTTAACCGTAAGAATCTTAAGACCGCAATTAGAATTATCGAACAGCATTCACCAACTGCATTCTATACTGTTGAGAACATTCATTTTG
>DATAEX010000342.1:0-2348 GCA_036257765.1 Bacteroidales bacterium | reverse complement strand
CAAATTTGCAACAATTACAATATTAGCGGGAGCAGTAGCAACATATGGCTGCATACCCGTTAATGCCCTTATATCCCTGTTATGAATGGTCATCAGGGCATGTTGCTGTGCGTCGTACAGAAAAAGTCCATCCTTATTGCTAAGGTAAATCTCAATCTCCTGCTTATTCTGAGCGGTGGGTACGGTTCTCCGGTTTACATCCGGGCGATTTATACCATTGGCTGCCCACAGCAAATTTGCCATTTCCTGTACCGGAATCTCACGATCACTGTAAGTTCTGATCGATTGCCTGCTTTTTAGTGCCTGCATGAGTGGTTTTCCTTTTTCCAACTGCGGTTCCGGCAATTTAATAACTGCCTTATCCTGTGAAAATACACCGACCTGGCTTAATAAGACAGCCATGCATAAGAAGATCTGTTTCATGACAATAGGTTTATTAAATTGAATTCAATTCAATATTAATTAAACTATTTTGCTTTAGCTAATTCTTGCTTAATAAAACAAAAAAGCCACCCGGACAGGTGGCCTCACAAAATCTCATTATCTTTTTAAGTTTATGGCTGACTGAAATATACAGTATCCATTTCGGTAACGATTCCATTTTGAACATCCACATTTATTGTATCCCCGACAAATGGATCAACAGGATCAAAGTATACGGTCCATGATCCGGCCTTCACTCCATTGATCATGAAATTACCGTCTGCTCCTGCAAAAGTACTGAGAGTATCTGTACCTTCAACAGCCATTATATGTGGCAATGATTCAGCCGGCGATACAACACCTGATATGGCTCCGCTTACAGCCTCAGTAAATGTACGGATGACCGGCTTAAGACTGTATTCTCCGTTTCCTTTTTCGACAACCGACCTGGCTGCATCAAAGTCAATCCAGAGTTTATATGTGAATCCACCCTCCAAATTCGCATGAATATTGAATTTTAATCCGCTTTGCTGCCCGGATGGGGTCATAAGATCAAACAGATCTTCACCGATTTTAAGCTGGTTGTTTTCTCCCAGTACGAGCCTCATCTGCGAAATTTCTCCGGCAGGTAACTCAATGGTCGCAAGTAATGTGTCCATTCCATTCCGGAAATCAAGCAAATTGTAAACACCTGAATTTACATCAAGGCTGATCCATTCACCGTCATTTTCGTCAGACGATCTGTGGATCTGCACATCCTGAATATCAATCAGTACCTGATCGTATTCAGCAGGCGCATCGGTAAGCATTACCTGTAAAACGGACTTTCCGTCACTATCCGACTTGTTACAGCCCGTTAATATTGCCAGGCTGATAACGACTAACATACTCAATAACACGTTTCTTTTCATTGCAATAAGTTTTCAGTTTAACTCTTATTTGACTGCTAAAATCAGTAATGGTTTAATCAAAGCAGAAAAATATTTATAAAAAACTATTTTTATATCGCCGAAATTCAAAATTATGATTAAGACTACTACAACCATTCTGGGATTCTTATTATTATGTGTACACAGTTTTTGTGATGCTCCGGATACTTCGATATTTACGTCGGATTTCGAAAAAAAGATATTCCTGAAATTAGATAACAGAGAACCTGTCGATTCAATAGATCTCTTTACTGCTCTGAATTTTAAGGCACTTTCTGCTAATGAAAAGGTTATTGGCTATTTTGAAAAAATCTATGAAAAAGTCCGGAATCTTCCGATGAATAAAAAGCTTAAGACTGTTTATCAGGAAGTGCATAACGAATTCTTTTCTAAATATACCGAGGAGGCCTTTTTTAACGACATCTTCATAAACGGAAATTATAATTGTGTTACAGCCACTGCGCTTTACGCTCTTTTCTTCGACAAACTTGGAATAGATTACCAGATTAAAGAAACCCCTGACCATGTTTATCTGATAGCCGATCCAAAAAATACCGCAATGTTAATTGAATCTACACTTCCGGGTGAAAAAATCGTTCAGTATGATGAAAGGCTGAAAATACAGTATGTTGAATTCCTTTATAACAATAAACTGATTTCTGAAAGTGAGTTCAGGAACATAAGTATAAGTGAGCTGTTCGAAAAACATTATTTAAACGATAAGACTATTTCACTAAAGCAGCTTGCAGCCATTCAGTATTATAATAAAGGAATATTCGAGTATCAGAAGAAAAACTATGGTGATGCACTTAAAGATTTTGAGAAGGCAAAATTGCTGAATGCGGATGAGATGATCAGTTATATGCTTAACAATACTCTCATTAATCTCCTTGAATTGGAAAACCAGCTTAAGAGCTATAGTGGACGGATTCTTGCCAAATACATTGCAGTGAATGATTCGAACACACTGGGACTTGAAATTGCAAAGGATTATTT
>DATAEX010000331.1:0-4084 GCA_036257765.1 Bacteroidales bacterium | reverse complement strand
ACGGGCATATATGGATCATCCTGCCAACAACCTCGGATCAGATCGTTATGTAGAAAGAGGTGATTACCTAAGACTTCTCAATATGATGATCGGATACAGGTTCAAACAGGAGTTCTGCCAAAAACTAAACATCCGGACCCTTGGTGTTACTTTCAGCGCCAGAAAGTTATTTACCATGACACGCTATACCGGCCAGGATCCGGAAATTGGACAGAATGCCCAGGATCCTTTCTGGATTGGTGTGGATAGAGCTAACACTCCGCCGCCCAGGATCTATACGGTTGCTTTGTCAGTTGGATTTTAAAATGTAAATCATCCTTTATGAAAATATATATAAAACTTTTGCTGATCCTATTGTTGCTTGCCAGCCAGTTTTCCTGCAGCGATTGGTTAGAACTGCCACCCCGGGAAGGATTAATCAGAGAAGAATTCTGGAAGACAAAAGAAGATGTTGAAGCAGTGGTCATGGGAACCTATGCCACATTTGCGTCCATGGATGATCAGTTGTTCAAATACGGTGAATTGAGAGGGGAATTCCTGAAAGGTGATTATAATCAGTCGGCCGATGAACGCAAAATCATGGAAGGAAGTATTTATCCCGATAATTACCTGTGCAACTGGAATACCTTTTACAAGGTAATTAATTATTGCAATGAGATCATTACTTACGCTCCCAAAGTAAAGGAAAATGATAATACATTCAGTGATTACATTCTTTACGGATATCTTTCCGAAGCATATTTTCTGAGAAGTCTGAGTTATTTTTATCTGGTACGTATTTTCATGGACGTTCCCTTTGTAACTGAACCAACACTTACCGATGGAACGGATGTATATCCTGAAAAAGTTAGCGGAGAGGTCATTCTCGAAAATATAAAAAACGACCTGATTACTGCGCGCAATTGGGCAACTGTGGATGGCTATCTTACCATTGACGAAAATAAAGGCCGTGCAACCAAAGCTGCCATAGATGCTTTAATTGCTGATATCGCACTATGGATGTTCGATTACGAAACATGTATTGAACATGTAGACAATATTCAGAATTCCAGGAAGTATATCCTGCTAGAGTCGAAAGATTGGTTCAACATCTTTTCAGAAGGTAACACATATGAAGGCATTTTCGAATTTCAGTTTGAGGACTTCCTGAACCAAAAAAACAGCCTTTACGGTTTAACCAATGAAAACTCTCATAATTACGACCCAAGCGTTTTTGCCGTGGATATTCTGGATGATGAGGAAAATCCTGAACTAGTGCGCGGAGTTGGCAAAACCATCAAAAGGTATAATGAGGGTAGTTATATTATATGGAAATATGTGGGAATAAAAGGTGATGGATACCAGTTCAGGCCCGGAACTGTTCAAAACAGTGCTAATTGGATTATTTACAGGTATGCAGATGTGCTGCTCATGAAGGCTGAGGCTTTGTCGCAACTTGGGAGATATGACGAAGCCAGGGAAATCTTAATTAAAATAAGAACAAGAGCCGGTATTAGCAAACCGCTCGATGTGTCAAACTCTCCTGCGGCATTTGAGGATAAAATACTGGATGAGAGAGCCATTGAGCTGGCTTATGAAGGTAAAAGATGGTTTGATCTTATGAGGATGGGTCGTCGCAATAACTTCAGCCGTAAGAATAAATTGATCGAGATCATGGTGAGAAATGTACCATCCACACAAAAACGGATCCTTCAGACTAAACTTACCAATCCTCTCAGCTGGTATCTTCCGATATCTAAAGAAGAACTGGAACGTAACAAGAATCTGGTGCAGAATCCATATTATAATTTTTAAAGAAAAATGAAGCAGATAATCTATTTTCTGACTATAATAACAGTCTTTTGTATTACAATGGCCGCTTCGTGCGATCCTGAATCACTGCCCATCGAATTTGAGGAACTTGAAAAACAGACCATTTATGATTATATTACAGAACATAAAGATCAGTATTCCAGCTTTCTCTCGATCCTGGAGCGCTCAGGCCTGGACAAGACGCTCAGTGCCTATAACCCCAACGGTGATGGCTACACCTTATTTCTTCCTACCAATGAGGCAATCGACAGCTTTATCTTAAAGAGCAATTATTCTTCCCTTGAGGAATTATTGAATGATGAAGATTATATTTGGTACTTGTCAAGATATCATGTTGTAAATGAAGGAATTAACTCAAATGATTTTCCGTTTGGAGCTTTTTCCGAATATACACTCACTGAGGATTTTCTAGCCGTAAGTTTCATTATTCAAACGGATACGGCTTATTATAAAATTAATAACCAGGCACCGGTGATACAGACTAATATAGAGCTCTCAAATGGATTTATACATATCGTCAACAGGGCACTTACACCGATTACAAATACAGCATATCAATGGATTAAGGCCAACGGAGGTTATTCACTGTTCCTTCAGGCTGTAGATACCACAGGTCTTGATGCCCTGCTGAACATTAATCCGAAAGTCGATGAAAATTCATTACCTTTTACCCTGTTAATCGAGCATGATTCCGTTTTCTACAAACGTGGCATTTATTCATTTGTTCAGCTTGCGAACCTGGTAAGCCCGTCACGCACAGACTATAATAACCCGCTGAATCCTCTGTATAATTATGTAGCATATCACGTTCTGTCGCAGCGTATGTTTATTGACGATTTTCAGGGTGTAGCTTCAAATTACTCCACTTATTCGGATATTCCTCTTCATGTTGACGGACGTGGTATGGATATTATGATCAACACGGGAAAGGAAATGTTCGATACCATTGTTCACAGCGTGGGTGATACTACGTTCATTAATTACGTAGGCCTGTATTATGATGCAAGCAATGTTATTACTCAAAGCGGAGTTATTCATTTTGTCGACAGGATATTAAGGCAACAGACCCCTTCCAGAGCTATACAGACATACGAATTTTTTGACAGGCCACTTTTTGAAGAATTTCAGGTACTGACCGGCAGTTATCTAATTGAAGATTCAACTGTACTGAATTCAATTACATACAGCGGCAGTGAACTTACCTATGTTCTTTACCCCGAGGAAGAAAACATAAATGTTTGGAGCGAAGATTGTATTCAGCTTGAAGGTGATTTCACGTTTTCTTTCCGGATACCAAAAATTGTTCAGGGAAATTATACTGTATTTCTCGGGGCAGATTTTTACAGCCCTGATAAGGAAAATGCAGTAATCGAAGTTTTCATTGACGGGAAAAAAGTGGGCGGAACAATTGATTTGTCGAATGATCCTGAAGTACATGCCTCGGCTGACAATCCCTTTGGCAATAAAGAATTGGGGACCATAAATTTCATCAAATACACCTCGCATACAGTTACCATTAAATCGCTTATACCCGGAACTTTCGGCGGTGACTATATTCGTTTCGAACCATTGTAAAATATAGAGTATGAATAAGAAAATTTATATATTGGTATTTGCAGGTTTAGCCCTCCTTTCTTCATGCAAAAAGGATTGGGATGAGCATTACAGCGAATATCCCGAGGCAAGTAATGTTAATTTGTGGGATGCCATTCAACAGGATCCTTCCGTTTCATCATTTGTGAACTACCTGAAGGAAAATAAGTACGACACTTTGTTTACAGGCAATAACACGTATACTTTGTTTGCCCCTACAAACGATGCTTTTGCATTATACCTCCAAACTGATACTGTAAATACCGGTGTTCTTGCCTATCATGTTTCGAGGTTTTTCATACAACCTACTTCTGTCTCTGGAAAGAGAAAGGTGCAAACTTTTATGGAAAAGTACGGATTGTTCAACAATGTTAGCGGCACCAAATACTATGATGACATACTTATAGAATTTGAAAGCCCATTATATAAAAATGGTAAGTATTTCAGAATCGGAAAAGTTGCTATGCCAAAGCCGAACCTTTATGAATACATCACGATGACAAATCCTGTTCTGAAAATGTATATAGATAGTAAAGATTCGGTAATTCTCGATAAGCAATTGAGTACTCCGATTGGATTTGACGAACATGGTAATACCATCTATGATACCGTTGCTGACATCATTAATATGTTCGAGTTAGAGTTCTTCCCCGTTTCCGAGGAATTCCGCAATTCAACA
>DATAEX010000545.1:0-13682 GCA_036257765.1 Bacteroidales bacterium | reverse complement strand
GCAGAAATCAACGAGATGGGAATCGTCAAAATAATAATGAATGTGGCCCGCCATCTGCCCAGGAAAAAGATTACAACGAGGACAACGAACAGGAATGCAAAAAGCAATGTTTCAGTAAGATTATTGATTGAATCCGTAATGTAATCGCTTGTATCCCAAAGTTTTTCAACCTTAACGTCCGGTGGCAGGGTCTTTTGCAGCTGAGCCAGTTCTTTGTTGACCTGTCGTGCGATCTTCACTGTATTTGCCCCTGATTGCTTCTGGATCATCATGCTGATCCCCGGCGATCCGTTTATTCGCTCTTCATAGTTTACTTTCTTAATGGAATCAATTACCGTTGCTACATCGCTTACCCTGATGGTTTTTCCGCTGTAATTGCCCAGGACAATGTTCTTTACTCTTTCGCTTTCTGCAAATTCGCCCTGAACACGCAAAGGATAACTCATATCGCCCATATCCATGCTGCCCAGAGGCATGTTCAGATTTTCTGCACCTAATACAGAACCTATTTGTTCAACAGTAAGATTATATGCCTCGAGCCTCCTTGGATCTATATTTACAGTAACCTCGCGCGTCGGAGTTCCAAACATGCTGATAGCGGCAACGCCTTCGACACGGTTCAACGGATTCACAATTTTTTCCTCAAGTTCACTCTCAAGTCCCGCGTAACTTTGATCGGCCGTTACGGCATAAAACAGTATCGGCATAACACTGGTGCTGAATTTGAAGATGACCGGATCTTCAGCTCCTTCCGGAAGGAAAGAGGTGATCAGAGAAAGGGCATCACGCACATCGTTTGCAGCTGCGTCGAGGCTTACACCGAATTCAAATTCCAGTGTAATCACAGACACATTGTCGCGGGAAACAGATGTAATTTCTTTTACATCGCTTACAGTATTCAGACTATTTTCGAGAGGTTCAGAAATATTTCTTTCCACATCCGATGCATTGGCTCCGGTATAACTGGTAAATACCATGATAGCCGGGTATTCCATCTCGGGATAAAAGTCGATTGGCAGTTTTATAAATGAATAAATTCCAAAAACGATAACTCCCACAAAAAGCATTATGGTTGATACCGGATTTTTGACTGCGCTTCCGTAAATACTCATTTTACTTAAATTTTAATATATTAAAGCTCTTATGTATTAATCAACTAAAGCTATATTCGAATTATCAATGAGCTTATCATGACCGGCGATAATGATCTTATCTCCTACTTTGAGCTCATTTGAGATGATCTCCAGTTTATCATCGTAACGCCTCCCGGTCTCCACCATAACTTTTTTAGCTGTTTCGCCGTCAGCCACAAAAACATAACGGTCATTGGTGCCTTCCTGTCTTAATATGGCAAGTGCCGGAAGTACGAGGGCATTAATTTCGCCAAAGTTCAGTTTTACACGTGAAAACATTCCGGGACGTAATATCTCATTGTCATTCCTTATTATGATTTCAACCGGGAATGTTCGGCTGTCAGTGTTTATTGTGGGATAAACCTGAGAAACCTGACCATAAAATGTCTTACCCGGGAAAATATCAACGGTTACCGTAGCTTTCATTCCTGTTTTTGCAGATGGATAGAATCTTTCGGATACATTGACCATGATCTTCACCGGATTGATCTGCATAAGTGTGACGATTGCGGCTTTGCCTGCAGGTGTATTTGGCGCTCCTGAATACAGTTCACCGGTTTCATAATATTTGCCTGTCACAATGCCATTAATCGGAGAAACCAGTGTAGTATTCTTGCTCAAGAACTCATACCCCGATTTAGCCAATTCATACTGCGTTTTAACTGACTCATAAGCCTGTTCGGAAATACTGTTAAGCTTACGGAGTGTATCCATCCTGATGAAGTTAGACCTGGCATTTTCATAGCTTTCCTGTGCCTGTTGCAACTGAGTACGGTCCATCCTGGCAATAACATCACCCTTGCTAACATGACTGCCTGTCTCCACAAGGATCTCTTCAATCCTGCCGGGTGATGCCGGGGCATAGTTTATTTCCTCAAATGGCATAAGATTGGCAGTGAATTCAATATCCTGAGAAACTCTTTGTTCTTCCAGCAGAACTGTTTTAACCCTGTACACTGCAGTATCGGCTGTCGCAGCGGAACCTTCCGTGACAGGTTTTTGCCCGCATGATACAGCTATGGAAGCGATCAGGAATAATACGATTGTAACTTTTGAATTTTTCATTGTAATACTAATTAAAGGTGGAGCTTAAATCTTGTTGTATAATTTATTTAGTGAAGTTTGTGCCTGCAATAAGGACATTATTGCCGACAGATAATTGCTTTCAGCGCTCAACAGGTTATTGTTTGCCTGAGTGAGATCAAGACTTGACATCATGCCCTGCTGAAACTTGTTCTGTATATTCTTAAAAACTCTTCCGGCAACTTCCACATTTTCCTTTTGAGTCTCATAATTCTCCAGGGCATTCTGGTAGTTATATAAAAGCTGGTTTTTCTGCGTTTCCAGCTGTTCACGCACCATTTCCTGGTTCCTCTTTGCAATATCCAAAGCTACTTTAGCCTGGTTTACCCTTGCATGTCTGGCTCCAGCTGAAAAGATCGGTATTGTTGCAGAAAAACCGGCCAGGTGATTCGGGGTCATGTCAAATCCTGTAGTAATAAACTTTTTTGTATAACTGTAAAATCCTGCAATTGAAGGTGCATAGGCCCAGTTCTCTAATCCAACCTGTTTTTCTCCGAGCTGAACCTGTGACTCCATTAATGAATAATTGATATTGTTGGTAACATCAAACGTTATATCCAGTGCAGATGCAGGATCGATGCCATTCATAATGGTCTCCAGATCAGCATTAAGTGTAATCCGGGCTAACGGATTAGCTCCAAGCTGGAAACGGAGCATATTATACCCCATCTGGATGGATCTTTCAACTGTTTTCTGCGCATTTTTTAACTGACTTAGGGTTATCCTGAGCTGGTCGACATCTGTTATTTCCATCATACCCGTTTTATACATGTTTTCCGTATGCTGAAGGGTTTCATTCAGATTTTTAATATTGTCATTCAGAATTTTCAGGTTACGTTCCGTTAGCAGGATCATGTAATAAGAGTTTATGACTCCTTCTTTCACGTCCTGTTCGGTGCGGATAACATTTTGGTTCGCGAGGTTCCTGGCAATCTTTGCCATTTGAAGTCCAGCCCAATATTGACCATTCCATATCAGCTGTGAAACCTGTATAGCACCACTCATTTGATTATTCATTACTATAGGTCCCCCACCCATAGAAGAATTAATCATGTGCATGAGTAAGGTATCTCCTTCATCAAATGGAGGCATAGGCATAATATCGCCTAACGAACCCGTTGAATTTCCTCCTCCAAAATCAAAGTTCAGTTCATAATTAAAATAAGTCATGAAGTCAAGGGTACCTGAAATCTGCGGCATGCCTGAAGCTCTGGCTTCACGAACTGCTTCAACCGATGATGCAACCTGTCCCCTGGCATTCAGCAAAGTTTTATTGTGCTGAAGTGCATAATCAATGGCTTCATTCAGCGTAAGTGAGTACGATTGTTCCTGCGCATTCAGAATCATACCACTCAACGCAAGAAGAGAAATTAGAAAAGATCTGATCATTTTCATTGTGTTAATTCTTAATCAGTTTGTTTATTTACTTTATAACCTTGAGAACTATTTATTACTTTTTAGAAAATTCTTTTTTCAGCTCCTCAAATTTTCCAAGGAAAAAATCGAGCATATCGATCAAATTCTTTATAAATATTGAATTTTCCGATTGCTTGTTTGCCTTCAGCTCAAGAACATTATGTAAATAATCTCTTGATTTGATGAGCATATTGCGATGTTCATCGACCAGGGAAAATTTTTCCTTTTTTTTGAGCTGAAAGTAACGTTTACGGTCACCTGAAACAGTAATGTATTCTATGGAATCTGATAATTCAAGTAATTTAAGCGCATTGCTTACTGAACTCTTACTTACCTGCAGCTCTTCCACGATCTCGTCAAATGTATACTGCTCCTTATCCATTACGGTAAGTAATCCGATTATTCGACCGGCAACGGGCTGGAATCCCTTTTTATCATAAAACCGGCCGGCTGTTTCGACCAGTTCTTTCTGTCGTTTGATTCTTTCTTCAGTCGTCATTTGTTGTAAAAATAAGGCGCAAATGTAAACAGTTTTTTTAGTTCGGAATGTTGTAAACTAAAAAAACTTTCTACTATTTTATAACCACCTGAGATGTTGTTTTTTAATAATCGGAGATTATTTGTTCAATAATTACATGGTAAAGCTAAACGGTTATAAATCCGGACAGAATACAATATCGGCGAACGGATGTTTTTTCCCGGCAAAACGGGAAGTATATTTGCTCAATGGAAAGAAAGCACTATTATAAGAAGGTGTTCTGGCTGGCAATTTTTACAATTGCATATAATTTCGTTGAGGGCATGGTTTCCGTGTGGTTTGGAATTGGAGATGAATCGCTGGCATTATTTGGTTTCGGAGTTGATAGTTTTGTCGAAATGATTTCAGGAATAGGGATTTTACAGATGGTTGTGCGCATACAGAAAAACCCTGAATCCCCAATTAGCAGTTTTGAGCGTACCGCTTTAAGAATAACCGGATTTTCATTTTATCTGCTGGCGGGGGGATTGGTTACAGGTGCGGTAATCAACATTTTAAAAGGCCATAAACCTGAAACAACCTTCTGGGGAATAGTAATTTCACTTATTTCCATAATAATAATGTACTGGCTTTTTAGTTCCAAGATGTCCTGCGGGCGGAAACTGAACGCAGAACCGGTTATGGCCGATGCACGGTGCACACTGGTATGCATATATATGTCACTTGTACTGCTTGTTTCAAGCGTTATATACGAATTAACAGGCTTCGGTTGGGTGGATACGATCGGGGCACTGGGACTGGCCTGGTTCTCGTTTAGCGAGGGCAGGGAAGCGTTTGAGAAGGCGTAGTGCAGTCATGCAGTCGTGCAGTCGTGAAAAAACAAAAATCTGAAACAAGCTGAATCTTCCTGAAACTTATCTGAAGCAAGACAGGTTGAATAATTAAATAACTTTTTTACTATCTTTGCATCCGATATTTCCAAAAAACCACCCTATGTATAAGTGCAAGTGTATCAAAGAATTCGACGACATAAAGGTAAAGTTTAATACCAATAACTTCTACGAGTTTGAATACATTCCTCCCATGGCACAATACCCTCCATCTTACAGGGTATATCACGATCTGAGCAGTTTTCGCAGTTTCTCCCTTAATGAATTCAGACTGTATTTTCAGAAATACTGAGAATTTATTTTCGGGGATTCTGACTATTTATTACCCTGTTAGTATATTATCCTGATTGCCTTATCACCGGCAGCGTGATAGCCTTTTCTTCTAAACTTGATTATATTTGCGCTTCAAATTCAATAAACTTAAAAATGGCAGCAAAGAAGGAATTTTTAAAAGAAACCATTGAGCATATTGACATTAAATCTTTCGATTCTTCTGCAATTATAGAATCGATGAGGAAGATGTCGTTTTCATCACGTGATACTGCGAACGCCGCAGATATTTTGGTCAGGATGCTGAACGACAGGGAGTGCACTATTATGCTCACGCTGGCCGGAAGCACCAGTGCCGGTGGTTGTATGCAGGTATACGTTGATATGGTAAAAAATAACATGATCGATGTGATCGTGGCAACAGGCGCCAGTATCATCGACATGGATTTCTTTGAAGCATTAGGTTTCAGACATTATGTAGGCCGCAGGGATGTTTCTGATAAAAAGCTCAGGGAATTTTATATCGATCGGATTTATGATACGTTCATCGATGAGGAAGAACTGCAGATTTGTGACGGAACCATAAAACTTGTTGCTGATGCACTGGAACCACGGCCATTTTCGTCAAGGGAGTTCATTCAGGAGCTTGGCAAATATCTGGTAAAAAACGCGGTTAAGAAAAATTCCCTGGTACAGGCATGTTATGAAAATAATGTTCCGATTTTCTGTCCTGCTTTTTCCGATAGCAGTGCAGGATTTGGTCTGGTTAAACATCAGTGGGAAAATCCTAAAAGGCATGTTTCCATCGATTCCGTTCGCGATTTCAGGGAAATAACAATGATCAAGATGGAAGCAGAGACATCAGGATTATTCATGGTAGGAGGCGGAGTTCCCAAGAACTTTGCACAGGATACGGTTGTATGTGCCGAAGTCCTTGGAAAGGAAGTCCCGATGCATAAATACGCTGTGCAAATAACCGTAGCAGATGTCCGTGATGGTGCCTGTTCCTCATCCACGCTTCAGGAAGCTTCTTCATGGGGCAAGGTGGATACAGAGTATGAGCAAATGGTTTTTGCTGAGGCAACTACAGTTCTTCCGCTGATTGCAAGCTATGCATACCACAGCCGGGCATGGGAGAAGAGAAAGCGCCGCGAGTGGAGCAAAATATTTTAGAGGTATTAAATTATAGGGACAGGCCGCAACCTGTCCCTATTTTCATGCAACATATGTCGATTCTGCAAGACTGCAAGACTGCAAGACTAATCAATTACTCTCCCCGGTCAGATCCCAGTTAAACTTGGAATCGATTCCTTCGACCAGTTCCTGCGTATTGGAATGGCCGTTGCCGTTTCCGTTTGAACCGTTGCCATTCCCGTTGCCATTAGTGAATCGCTGCTCGGCAGTCTGTAAAATGAACCGGAGCATTTCCGAGTATTCCATTCCTTTAAGTGTAGCCATTTTGGCCATATGGCCGTCCCAACACCATCCCGGATTTGGATTTACTTCCAGCAGTTTGGGAATGCCGTCTTTATCAAACCGCCAGTCGAATCGTGCATAATCCCTGCAATTAAGCCGTTCGAATAACTTAAGGCATTGTTCCGTAATCATCTTTTCGGTTTCTTCAGGCAGTGAAACCGGGATCGACCTCAGCAATTTAAAATACGCGGTATCCTCAAGCCATTTTGCCTCATATCCGCATATTTTGGGAAGATCATCAGGCAACCCTGAATAATCCTCTTCTGCAAAAGGAAGAATAGTATAAGACTCAGGCGGGTTACCGATTATACCTATTGTTATTTCTTTCCCCGGGAGGAATTCTTCAATAATGATCGGTTTTTCGAAGCCTACTTTTTCCCTGATCCGGATAATTGCATCGTTCAGACTCTCGTAATCATAACATACGTTTTCAGCTGTTATAGCTACACTGCTGTCACCATAATTCGGCTTTGCAATTACCGGGAAGTCGATGTTCATTTCGAACACATTATCTTCGGGCTTGATGAATACGGCATCAGCAACAGGAATAGCCATTTCACGAGAAATACCGCGAACAAGAGATTTATCATAGCAATATGACAGTCCCTGCGGATTGGCTCCGGTATAATTTATCCCGAGCAATTCAAGTAAAGCCGGAACATGCAATTCCCTTCGGGGATCATTATAATATCCCTCATCACAAAGATTAAGCACAAAATCAGTGCGGGGCCTAAGCTTCATCAAATCGTTCAGAAGCGTTGCATGATTGCAGAGATAGGTGAACTTGTACTCTGGCAGGCTGCTTAAAGCAATTTTCAACTGTCTTATGGTTGCCAGATCGTTCTGATCAAACTTACCTGTCGGCTTCACCGGATCAGGCTTGTCGGGATCACCCATTATTACAACTACATTTTTCAATTCCGACTTTTTTGCCTTAACCGGAGTCCATTCCTTTAAGGCCTGAGCAGTCACAATGATACGACGCTCCATCATTCCCAGATCCTGATTGCGTTTTGAATCCGTATCGAGGTTTCCGTGGAATATTACATTCACATAGCCGCTATGATCAAACATTTCGAGCAGGACATCCTTATTGTAAAGCCGTTCGGCATAAAACTGGTCCAACACTACGCCTTTATTTATGTTTGTAATCACTTCGCGGGAAATCAGCCGTTGATTGTCTGAAGCCAATGAGCGTTCGCGACACACAAAATGTTTGGGATCGATCCACTCCCAGCTTCTCGGACTGTAATTGCTACGTAAATAGTTGCCATCGGCAACATCGATCAGAAATTTACCCTCGGGCTTTAAAACCCGCAGGACTTCTTTCAGTATTTTGATATCATCCTCTGTGCTTTCGAAATAACCAAAACTATTGCCAAGCATCATAACCACATCAAAGGTGTCGGCCGGATATGGCAATTTTCTGGCATCTCCTTCCCTGAAGCTCGCATTAAGCTGCTCAGCGAAACTTATGTTTTTTGCTTTCCTGATAAGAAAATGTGAACGGTCGAGGCCATTTACATTTTTGAATCCCCTGCGTGAAAGTTCAAGCGAATGCCTTCCCTGTCCACAGGCAAGATCAAGTATGACCATGTTTTTCTCAAGGCCGAGAATTTCGGTAAACAGGTCTACTTCTTTGTGGGTAATCTGCATATCTTCCACAACATCTGCATCGGTCTTCAGGTACATCGAATTAAAGATGCGCCTCCACCAATCGGGTTGAAGATAGTGCTCAAGGTTTTCAACTGGTCCGAATGATCCGTTAGGTAACTGACCATTCTTTTTGGACCGAGAACCATTACTCCCGTTATTTTTCATCGAATTTTTTAAAGAATTAAGAGATGAATGATAAATTTTAAATTAAGTTGTTTGATAATCTATTTTCAATACAAGAATAATAATGAATCACATATTTTTGAAGCATTATTTACGCATTGTTGATAAATAATTAAAATGTTCATTATTCTAATTAGTAACAGATAAACATTCAAAATGATACTGCAAAACTACAGGATGATGGCTCTGTAATCTAAAAAGAAATGAACAGGTTAATAACAGGTAATAAACTAGTGGGGAATATTTTCCTTAAAAAAGGAAAACCAATGATCAAATTTGTTTTTCATAACAGATATAAGGTATCTTCTGAAACTCAGAATGGAAAGTAGCTACTTCCCTGAATAGTTGCTTTTCGTATAACTGCCTTGCGTTTTCGCTCGGCATAAACACATCAAGACGGATACAATCGAAACCTTTATCCCTGGCAAATTTTTGAGAAAATTCTATCATCATCGTTGCAAAACCTTTACCTTGCCATTTAGGGTGTACCACCATGTTCTGCAAGTAAAGCGGCTTCTGCAAACCCGATGGGAAATTCACCGATTTGTATTCGTCCGGTTGATGCTCGTTCAACGTAACCATGCCTTTGCATACTCCCTTGTCTTTTGCCAGGTAAATCATGCCTTTTTCCAAATGCATCCGGATCGTCGCGATATCAGGATATGTGTTGTTCCAATGTTTAAATCCCTTTGAATTCATGTCGCGGATGCAAACCTTAAGGAGGAACAGGATTTCTATAAGATCGGTTGATTTAGCCTGAATAATTTCCATCGGCATTCAATTACGCTTTCAGTGTACCAATACCCCTGTTTTTGTTTAGTAGTGCAAATGAAATGAATACTTCGTATTATTCACTTATTTTTGCTATAAAAATAATTAGTTTTTTCAAATTACCATATCTTTTATTAATCGTTTGTTTACATACTTATTTCGTTTTATGGGTTTTACAAAAAAGGTGCCATTATTGTCACGGCGACGTTTTTACACTATTTTTTTTCCATTATTATTTGCCCTGATCCTTGGCAATTGCAACCGTGACATGCTGGATCCTGATCCCGACGCGCTCCCCGGTTTCTCCACCGACACAATAACATTTGATACCATATTTACAACTATCGGATCTGCAACTTTGAGCTTTAAGACTTATAATCGCAGTAAACGGCCACTGATCATATCGTCTGTTGAACTGGCCGGTGGTGATGCTTCGTTTTTCAGGCTCAATATTGATGGTGAACCTCAGACACGTCTTCTAAATTTAGAAATTCCGCCTGATGACAGTCTGTTTATTTTTGTGGCAGTAACAATCGATCCCACCAATATTAATAATCCTGTTGTAATTAAAGATTCGGTGATTTTTAATACAAACGGTACACAGCAGGACGTCAAACTCATTGCATATGGCCAGGACGTGCACCTGATCAACGGTGAAATTATAGAAACAGCTGTCTGGCAAAATGATAAACCCTGGCTGATTTATAATTCGATGGCAGTCGACACAGGTGAGACACTCACTATTAAAGAAGGTACTCAGATTTATTTTCACAGAAATTCAAGCCTGATCATATGGGGAACCCTTATTGTTGAAGGCACAAATGAAAGCCCTGTTTTGTTTGTGAACGACCGTCCTGAAGAATTTTACGATATTATACCCGGACAGTGGGGAACTTTATACATTGATCCGATCAGCAAAGGAAACCGTATCGATCATGCCATTATAAAGAATTCCATTGCAGGGATTCAGATCGGATTTCCCTCCGATTTTGAGGTTCCTGAACTCGAACTTACGAACAGTCAAATCCTGAACGTATCTTTCGCCGGTATTTATGCTTTTGGCGCACAGCTCACCTGTTATAATACTGTAATAGCCAATTCCGGAGGGCCTGCTGTTGCCTTGCTCCGGGGAGGAGAATACAGTTTTTATCATTGCACGATCAGCAATAATGGTGTGGTTGGTACATCCCGGTCAACGCCTTCGGTTATACTTACAAATATCTTTAATAATCCGGAGTTGAATGAATCAGGGCAGTATGAATATGAGCCAAGGGAGGATGATCTTGAGAGAGCCGATTTCTTTAACAGCATTATTTACGGAAGCTTTAGCCATGAATTACAGTTGGTCGATAACCGGACAAATCTGTTTAACTATCATTTTGATCATTCGCTTTTAAAAGCTGTTCAGGATTCAATTGACCTGCTCCCGCCGGCTAATTTCACCTCAGTATTTCTGAACTTTGATCCTGCATTTAAGAATGATTCAGACAGATATCACCTGGATTACAGTCTGGATACGCTTTCTGCAGCAAAAGACTCAGGCAGCCTGCAGCTGATAATCGATTTTCCTTTCCTGGAGCAGGATTTAAATGGTGAGTTCCGGAATGCCGACGGGTTGCCCGATTTAGGTGCTTTTGAGAGAAAAGAAGAATAATAAATCTGAGAATTTGAAAATGAGAGCCTCGCTCCTGCCGGCCTTGCTCCTTACCTTCCTGTCAAAACCGGATGTCTGTTGCCAGGAAAGTTTCAAAATAATGTTCTATAATGTCGAAAACCTTTTTGATACCCGTGATGATTCGCTGACTGATGATGACAATTTCACTCCGGCGGGTGCTTTACATTGGACAAAAGGGAGACTTTCGGATAAACTTAACAAGATCAGCAAAGTGATACTGGCAGCCGGTGAATGGCAACCACCTGCGATTATCGGAATGTGTGAGATCGAGAACAGACAGGTATTGAACGAGCTGGTATTCAATACTCCCTTATCAAAGTTTTCTTACAAAATTATTCATGGTGATTCCCCCGATGAAAGAGGGATTGATGTGGCATTGATACATGATAGCAAAAGAGTTCGCATTTCTCATTTTTCTCTTATTCGGGTAAGCGGTAATGGATTGCTGACAAGGGATATACTTTATGCACGTTCGATTATTCAATCCGATACGTTTCATGTTTTTATCAATCACTGGCCCTCCAGATCATCGGGACAACTCGAAACCGAAGAGTACAGGATGACTGCAGCAAAAGTTCTCAGGTATGCCGTGGATTCAGTATTAACAAAAAGCCCACTTGCAAAGATCATCATTATGGGGGATTTCAATGATGATCCGGAAAATGAAAGCCTTGTTAAAGGACTCCGATCACAGACTGTACAAGGAGATTATGAAGCAGGCATATTATATAATTTATCTTCCAGCCCTAAAGGTTCGGTTAACGGAACCTTAAAATATCTTGGAAACTGGAATTTATTCGATCAAATGATTGTTTCAGGCAGTCTTCTCAATAATCCCGGAGGTTGGCATATAAACCCGGATTGTTATAAGATTTTCTACAACTCTTTTATGCTTGAAACCGATGAAATGTATAATGGGGTAAAGCCCTTCCGCACTTACAACGGTTATCGGTACAAGGGAGGATTCTCGGATCATTTGCCGGTTCTGATTGAACTGACACGCTTTAGCGATAGATAACAAAACCAATCAAATAATATTCACCTCTGTTTCTAATCTGATTCCAAACTGATTCATCACCGCTTTCCGGATTTTCAGCGAACATTGATATATTTCTTCTCCTGTAGCGTCTCCATGATTGATGATGATAAGCGGCTGCCGCTTGTGTGTTCCTGCTTTGCCGCAGCTTTTCCCTTTCCATCCTGCCTGATCAATCAGCCATGCCGCAGAAATTTTGTAAGATCCGTCATGCATAATATATATTGGTATAGAAGGGAAAAAGCGTCTGAGTTCGGAACACCTTTCTTCTGACACAACCGGATTTTTGAAAAAACTGCCGGCGTTACCTGTTTCTGCCGGATCAGGGAGCTTAAATTTTCTTATCTTAATTATTGCCTGTCTGATATTGTGAATAGTGGTATCGGAATATTCATCCATTTCTTTCAGGAGATCGGGATAACTTGTATTGAAAACCGGCTCCCGGTTCAGTTTGAACACAACCCGCGTGATGATAACTTTCCCTTTCAGATCGTTTTTAAATATACTGTCGCGGTATGCAAAACGGCATTCATTTGCCGACAAGCTGAATTTTTTACCGCTATCAATGAAGAAGCCTTCCACCTTTTCAACATTGTCTTTTATTTCCATTCCGTAGGCACCGATGTTCTGAACCGGACTTGCGCCAACCAGCCCCGGGATCCATGACAAATTCTCAATACCTCCAAGATTTCGCTCTACACAGTATTGCACAAAACCATCCCAGTTTTCACCTGCCCCGACTTTTAGACACACAATAGAGCCCTTTTCACTTTCCACTGCTATTCCCCTGATCAACGGATGAATTACCACACCTGGGAAATCTTTTGTAAACAAAACATTGCTGCCTCCTCCGAGAACGAGAACAGGATATTGATCGCGCATTTCAGATTTTAAAAAATCGCGAACCGATGATTCGTCGTTTAGTTCAATAAAATATCGGGCTATAGCTGCGACATGGAAAGTATTAAAGCCTGCCAGCTGAAAATTTTCTTTAATGGAGTACATTGAATTCAAGGATGAAACAAATATACGATCTCTGATACAAATTGAACCAATGACAACAAAGATTCTTAATTTAGTAAATTAAACCTTAAGGCATGCGGATCATTTTTTGCGTCACCAATGACATTGTAACCGACCAAAGAGTGAACCGAATTGCACAAACATTACACAAACTTCCTTCTGAAATAGTAATTGCAGGAATAAGAAGACCTGCCAGCCTTCCCTTAAATGAAAATGCATTTGAGTACCACCGGTTTAAAATGTTTTTTAAAAAAGGGCCTTTGTTTTACATGGAATACAACGTCAGACTTGTATTCTACCTTTTATTTTCAAACGCGGGAATACTGGTTGCCAATGATCTTGACACGCTTCCCGCAGTTTATCTTGCATCGGTTATTAAAAAGCGCCCGGTAGTTTATGACAGTCATGAATATTTTACAGAATTACCTGAACTGGTGGGGCGTAAAACAATCCGGAACATATGGAAAGGGATTGAAAACCTGATCCTGCCAAAAATAAAATATTGCTATACGGTAAGTGATTCCATAGCTTCTGAATTTAACCGCAAATACGGAATAGCGATGAGGGTTGTCCGCAATTTACCAATTAGGAT
>DATAEX010000328.1:0-3015 GCA_036257765.1 Bacteroidales bacterium | reverse complement strand
ATGAGCTTGTTTATATACTGATTTTAACTTCTCAAATGTATTATGTGTGTATATTTCAGTTGCTGATAAATTGGCATGTCCTAGCAATTCCTTGATTGCATTGAGATCTGCCCCGTTATTCAGCATATGGGTAGCAAAAGTATGCCGAAGTACATGAGGACTCTTCTTTTCTGAAGTGGTCACTAATGAAAGAAATGACGTTACTACCCTGTAAACCAATTTTGGATATATCTTCTTACCGGACGAAGTAACAAACAGCCATTCTTCATTTTCTTGAAATTCGGATTTCCTTTTATCAATATAATTTTTCATCAGGGCTGAGAAACTTATACTCATTGGCACGATCCTTTCTTTATTTCGTTTTCCTAATACCCTGAAAACATTGTTTTCAAAATCTATATCAGCGATCTTTAAACCGATAAGCTCTGCTCGTCTGATACCCGTATTATAAAAGGTTTCTATGATCATGCGGTTGCGATGACCTGTGAAATCTTCGCCAAAATTCACTTCGTCCAGCAATTGATTCATCTGGACTTCCTTTATAAAAACCGGAAGCTTTTTAGCCGTTTTCGGAGAAAGGACTTTATTCATCGGATTCACCTGGATAAATCCTTCCCGCATCAGGTATCGGAAGTAAGACTTTAATGCTGAGATTTTCCGGTTGGTGGTTCGGGCTGAATTGCCCGATTCCATTAACTCAATTATCCATCCCCGGATCTGATGATGATCAATTGTAGATTCCGCTTCATCGGTAGAAGCGGAACAAAAAGCAAAAAATTGTTCAATGTCTTTACGGTACGAACTTACCGTGTGCGGAGAGAAATGCTTTATGTATTGTATATATTGTAAAAATTCTCCGTAATGCCTCATGTTACCGGGATAATTTACCTGGGCTGATAAGGTTAGATGGATTATCCCTGTACAGAAATATTATTCTTCTGCCTGTTGTAAATGTTGAACGTAAATAGCTTTCTTTATAACTTCACGTTTCCGCATGGATGGTTTTACAAATGCCTGTCTTGCTCTTAATTCCTTTACTACGCCGGTTTTCTCAAACTTCCGTTTGAATTTCTTAAGTGCTCTTTCAATGTTTTCGCCTTCTTTAATCGGTACAATAATCATTTTCAGTTTTTTTTAAATAGAGCCGCAAATTTATGTTATCGGCTCTTATCTACCAAATTATTCAATCAAAAATTTTTTAATTTACACAAATCCAAGATTATAACCTTTATCAGCCTTATTGTTAAATTTAGGTAAAATTAATTCAAAAGAAAAGCCAATCCTGTTAAAAGTCGTTAAATATCAAGGTATTTTTTAACTTTTTCGAATTGCTCGCCTGTTAATATCCCGTTGTCCTTCAATTCTTCCAAATCGTTGATAATTTGAACGTTGGTTCGGTACTTAATTATTCCTCCTGAAATGTACCGCCCTAAATAAGGATGTCTTCGCAGAGTTTCCTCAGAAGCCTCATTGATATTGATGCTATGTAAATTTATGGTATCTGCATAGAAGGAGAGAGAAATAACTTTTACAAGACTGTCATTGATACCATATACTTCTGAAAGCTGCTGCATATCATAAAATCCTCCGAGCAGCCTCCTGTATTTAATGATCCTGCCGGAAAGGACGGGACCGATGCCTATGACCCTCAGTAAATCGGTTGAATCACATGTATTAATACCCGCTTTTTCAGTAATACGGGCATTGTTTTTGGGACGGACAATACCACCGGTCACTGTCCGGATAGTTATATATGGCCTGATCCGCTCATAGATATACGGCGTCATCCCGTAAATTTTTCTGACATCGGAAGCTGAATAAAATCTTCCTCCATGCGTCCGGTAATTAAGCCAGGTGCGGATTAATCTGGTGTTGAGGCCAAGACGCATCAGATCTCCTGCGCTTACAGTATTAGGGTCAAAAATAAATAACCCGAACGTATCCCTTATGTCCTGAACTTCATAAACGGCAAAACCAATAGAATCGTTTTCTGAAGGATCGTCAGCGATAATTCTGCTGAAAAATGTACTATCATCGAATGAAGGGACTGGAGAATTGTGGAAGGCCAGAAAAGCCTGAATCCCCGCAATAATGAAAATTATCAGCACTAGTACAATAACTCCTTTTCGCTCACCGGATGTAAGCGACAGGGAATCAATAAACTTATTTTTCATATTACTTAGAAAGGATAACCAATACCAAATTTCAGATGAAGGTCATCAAATCCAAAATCCCTGAAAACCGGGATCCACTTTTTTTCGCTCTCAAGCGCGGGATCGCGTAACCTGATACCCACGTCAATCCTCAGAAGGAAAAATGAAAAGTCAAATCTTGCTCCGAATCCTGTCCCAACTGCAAATTCCTTATAAAAACGGTTCCAGGCAAATTCGGCTCCCGGTTTATTTATGTCCTTGTTATAATCCCAAATATTTCCAACATCAATAAATAAAGCTGCTTCCATTTTCCAGATCAGCTTAAACCTATATTCCACATTGGCTTCAAGTTTTATGTCTCCGTTGCGGTTTGGGTAATTGAAAATTGTATCTGCGTCAGTCGACGGGTCATTATACGACCCAGGTCCAAGATCACGTGTATTCCATGCCCTCATGCTATTTGGCCCGCCGGAAAAATATTTTTTCTCATAGGGAAGGGATTCAGAATTTCCATAGGGATATCCAATACCGGCGAACAACCGGTATACAAACCTGTTCTGCCGGTCGATCACATTGTAATACCTGAAATCAACATCGCCCAACAGATATTGAAAATAGGGTACTTTAAAGAATTCATAAAGTCGTGTATCGTCCTGTTTTCTGAAACCATTATTAACAAGATTTACAAGTAAGGCGGCAGATTCAAGGTTGAACCTGGTAAAGACGAAATTTCTGCTTTTACCTATTACCTGATTGTTAAGTTCAAAAGTATATCGCGCTGAGTTTACCACGTGATCTTCGAAACTATATCCCAGCGGGGTTTTTCTTATTACAAGCAGGAAACTGTCCGAAGAAAGACTTT
>DATAEX010000325.1:0-1677 GCA_036257765.1 Bacteroidales bacterium | reverse complement strand
ACCTTCGTATCCCGCCTCACATCGAGGATATCTGTCATGAATGCTACAATATACGGTTGAGAAATAGTTTGATCATATCCTATCGGCACCGGATAGTCTCCATACGCATCCGAAATCTGCTCCGGAGGAACAAACAAATGTCTTTCAACCTTTCTCATGGCGGAGAGCACTTTCTGATTCGTTATTCCTCTTGACGCAATCTGTCGCTTTACCATCAACTCTCTTTTTGCCTGCAAATCGGTTTCCGGCTGCTTATGCTGTCCCACGCAGCTAATTGCAATAAATGAAAAGAACAATGCCATTCCGGTATTTTTCATGCGATATGAAATTTGTTTATCCAAAGTTATATAAAACCCAAGGGCCTGCAATGCAAGATTTTTGCTAAACTAAGTAACAAATCCACCGCATGTTATGTATAATCATAGGATTTATTAAAATTTTTCAACTCTGCACCTCATCAAATTATTGATTTATGAAAAGAGCATCGATTCTGCTGATGATGATCCTGTCGTGCATTGCTTTGACGGCGCAGACCCTGGCAAAAAATGATCCACTGAAATTTGATGCCGATTATTACATGATGGAAAAAGATTTCACAAAAGCTTTAAATACCTATAAGAACATCCTGAGATCTGAGCCTGATAATGCCGATATTAAGTATAAAACAGGCATATGTTACCTCAATTCAGAAAATGAAAAGGATCAGGCTATCCCTTTTCTGGAAGAAGCCTCATTAAAAATTTCTGAAAAATATAATTCCAATTCATTTGATGAAACCAATGCGCCTGTTGATGCTTTGTTTTTACTCGGAAGCGCTTACCGGGTAAACAACCAGATTGACAAGGCTATTGAATCTTACAAAAAATACAGGACCTATCTTGATCCAAAAGATGAATACAATCTCAACGTGGTGGATCAATATATAAAAAGCTGTGAGTTGGCTGCCAGTATGCAGCAGAGGCCAATTGAAGTTACAATGAGCAATTTGGGAAGCATTGTAAACAATGAATTTCCCAATTATAATGCTGTTTTATCGGGTGACGGTAAAACGATGTTTTATACATCGCCTGCAAGGCAGGGCTATGATATATTTCTGACGACCTTTCAGGATAGCGCATGGTCAGCACCCAAAAATGTAACCACTGTGCTTGGCACCGGGAAGTACATGAGAACATCTGACCTGTCTTACGACGGAAACATATTGTTGCTCACCCTTGATGATGCAATGAATTCCGACATATATATATGCCGGTTCAACAAAGGCAAGTGGTCGAAGGCAGAACCGCTGGGTAAGGAGATCAACAGCAAATTCAATGAAACACATGCCAGCCTTTCAAATGATGGCAGAGTATTGTACTTTACAAGTGACCGCAAAGGCGGGCAAGGTGATCTGGATATCTATAAAGCTGAACCTGATGATAAAGGATTATGGGACAAACCGGTAAATCTGGGTCCCTTAATTAACACACCATTAAACGAAGAGACACCTTTTGTAGCAGAGATCGGTGACAGGCTTTATTTCAGTTCTGAAGGGCATAACGGAATCGGAGGATATGATATATACTTTTACGATTTCAGCAATCCTTCCAAAGGGGTAGTGAACCTTGGATTCCCCGTTAATACAACGGATAATGACCTCTTCTTCGTACCAGCCGGCGACGGTCATACAGCGTATTA
>DATAEX010000313.1:0-2485 GCA_036257765.1 Bacteroidales bacterium | reverse complement strand
GCATAGTTTTAAAAATAGCTGCCATTATTGTCCTTGGCCTGATACTTACTTATTTTGCCATACGTGAATCAAGTGTTGTTAACCGGAACATCGGTTATATTATTTCTGCCTCAGAATTCCCGGAACTAAGAGAAGCAGAGAGGTACTACAGCATGCAGATGAATGCGTATTACTCTAAACTTGAAAATCTCCGGTTTGAAAACGATATGGCTCAGAAAAAGCAAATCCTGGATGAACTGTCAGACATGGATCGTCAGGTAATGACACTTAAACATGATTTAATGCAGAATCCGGAAGATGAGCGAGTTGTGCACGCTATTATTAATTATTACCAGGTAAAACTTGAATTCATGGATATGATCATTACCAGGACCCAGGAATCTAATCACACAATTCTTTAAAATTACAGCTATGAAAGCCAAATTAAATATTCAAAAAATAACCTTGATCCTTGGTATTCTGACCATTACTGCCGGAGTCCGGGCGCAGGATGATTTCACCAGGGAAATTAAAAAAGAATTTTCCATAAATTCAAACACACGCCTGGAGCTTTACAATAAATATGGAAATGTTGATGTCATTAATCATGACCTCTCATCCATCTTGTTTCATGTAGTTGTTAAAGTACATGCAAGAGACCAGGAAAAAGCAGACGATCTTCTGAATATGATTGAGATAAAAATTTCACAGGAGGGTGATGTAGTCAGGGCAATTACAGAAATTGATGAGGATTTTAGCAGATACTTCAGAGGATTTACTTCTGAGGACGGAGGATTCCAGATCAATTACACCGTCACTTTGCCGAAAACAATGCCTGTATACCTTTCCAATAAATACGGGAATGTTTTTATCAACGAGCTGACTTCTACTTCCACCATAGATATTAAATATGGCAAGCTTTCTGCCAATAAAATTCTCCACGATTCCAAAGAGCCCCTGACAAAAATATATTTGTCGTATTCTACCGGAAGCATACAGGAGACCAGGTGGATTGAGGCCGATATAAAATACTCGAAGCTGAACATTACCGAAAGTAAGGCTCTTGCCATCATCAGTAAATATTCAAAGCTTTTTGTTACTAACGGAAGCTCAATTGTTAGTGAGAGCAAATATGACACCTATGAAGTGGATAAATTGTCGAACTTCGTTACGAATGCGGCATACGGACATTTTAAGATTAACAATCTCTCGGGAAAACTCCAGGTGGATACCAAGTATTCCGATGTCATTGTTGATCATATTTCTTCGGGCTTTGAGGGCATAAAAGTGACGAACAGTTATGGTTCGTATAAGCTTGGTATCGATCCCTCAGCTTCTTATAAGATCAATGGATATTCAAAATACTGCAAAATTATATATCCTGAAAACAATGCACGTGTTAACCGGATAAATGAAAACAATGAAATGAAGGTAAACGGCGTTGTGGGGAACAGCGAATCTGCTGTGGCTGAAGTATCCGTAAACTCCCATTATGGTGATATCCGGCTTAGTAATTAAAACATGAGCAGAGACGCGTGATAGCGTCTCTGCTATTATCCTTTTTTATTAACAAACCTTCCTCGATCATCTTATTTAAGTATCTTTGCAGGCAATGAATTTGCTGCATGAGTAATTATGTTGTATCAGCCCGAAAGCACAGACCTGATCATTTCGATGCTGTAGTTGGGCAACCTTCGGTTTCCAATACTTTAAAAAATGCAATCCGGTCAGGTCAGGTAGCTCATGCTTATTTGTTCTGCGGTCCACGTGGTGTTGGAAAAACAACTTGTGCCAGGATTTACGCCAAAACACTCAATTGTCTTAACCGCACGGCGAATACTGAAGCCTGCAACGAATGTGAATCATGTAAAGCGTTCAATGAATCGAGATCCTTTAATATTCATGAACTGGATGCAGCATCGAATAATTCAATCGAAGATATCCGCAGTCTCATTGAAAAAGTAAGAATACTTCCTCAGCTCGGAAAATACAGCATTTATATTATCGACGAAGTTCACATGCTGTCAGCCTCGGCGTTCAATGCTTTTCTCAAAACTCTTGAAGAACCTCCTCCACATGCAATCTTTATACTGGCGACAACTGAAAAACATAAAATTATACCAACTATACTTTCACGCTGCCAGGTATTCGATTTTCATAGAATCAGACTGGAAGATATTGCAAATTACCTGGCCAAGGTGGCCAGCGCAGAAAATATTGCGTTTGAAGAAGAAGCTCTTAATGTTATTGCTTTGAAAGCTGACGGCGCAATGCGGGATGCGCTTTCTATTTTCGATCAGGTCGCCAGCTTTTCCAACCGGAATATAACTTATCAGGAAGTACTCGATAATTTAAACGTTCTCGATTATGAGTATTATTTCAGAATGACCTCCTTCTTTCTCGAAGCTGCTGCTGATAAGACATTGTTATTGTTTAATGAAATACTACAAAAAGGGTTTGACGGACAGAATTTCATTGGCGGGTTGTCTTCACATTTGCGGGATTT
>DATAEX010000308.1:0-6595 GCA_036257765.1 Bacteroidales bacterium | reverse complement strand
CGACCGTTTGAAAACAGCATTCCTGCAGAATATGAGTCACGAGATCCGGACTCCTATGAATGCCATAATGGGTTTTTCATCGCTAATTGCCGATTATTACGATAACAAACCCAAACTGGAGCGATTTGTCGAAATTATCAACAGCCGTTGCAATGATCTTCTTGAAATCATTAACGGCATTCTTGATATTTCAAAAATTGAATCAGGTCAGATGACAATAAGAAAAGAACCATGTGATCTGAAAGAATTGTTTTACGACCTGCACCAATTCTTTGAAGAACATCAGATACGTATCGGCAAACAGCACATTAGTCTGAATATTAAAGTTGCCAGCAAACCTGCACAGAATACCATTATTACTGATAAGGTTAAATTGCGGCAGATATTGATCAATCTGATAAGCAATGCCTTAAAGTATACCAATGAAGGTAAAATTGAAGCTGGATACAAAATAGATGAAAATAACAGACATATTTTTTATGTTTCCGATACAGGTATCGGTATACCGGCAGAAATGCATAATAAGGTGTTTCAGCGTTTTGTCCGCTTGCACGATAATGATTCTTTATCATATAGCGGGACAGGTCTTGGTCTTGCAATTGTAAAAGGGTTGACAGACTTATTGGAAGGTAAAATATGGTTTGAATCGGAAAGTAATAGAGGCACAACATTTTATTTCAGTATCCCAGCTAATTAAAGCCTGCCTGTAAGGGCGAGACCTTGCAGATAACATTCTATCTACATTAAACATGAGTGCTGTAGGTGCGAAATATGTTCTCAACAATTGCGATTTCGCCCCGATGGGCCGATGGGGCTGATTGTTCCATTGAATTTCATCATGTTACTGATGCGCATCCAAAGCAATTTCATGCTTTGATTCGTTTGAATATTTTGCTAAATTGCATTAAGCGATGCTTTTTAATTTTGAAAATTTCTAATTCAAATGTATCATCCATCCTGCGGATCCTTTCCTGGGGTGTTGCATACTACCTGATCACATGGTTGAGTCTGAAATATTTTCTTACTGAAAAAGGTGTGGCCATTGCATGGCCATCCATTGGTATATTTATTTCCGCTATTCTTTTATCGAAGCACGGAGAACGGCCATTTGTAATCCTAGTCTTAATAGCTGCCGATTTCCTGGCTGATCTTCATACAGATGTATCTTACTTTTCCAAGTTCGTATATGCTTTATTATCAGCAGGCGACGCAGTAATGAGCGCCTATGTTTTATTACACTTTATAGGCGATCCGTTTTCATTTTCAAACGCTAAAAAGTTACTCTTGTACGTTCTGTATTCAGTAATTATCTGCAATGGTTTCTTTTCACTACTTGTTGCGGCAACGACACACCTGGTGCAGCATTCTGATTTTTTCAACGGTTTTTTATACTCCTGGGTAGCCGATGGCGTGGGAAATATATTGGTTGTACCCCTGATTATAAGCTGGTCCTCTTTTTCACGAAGTGATCTTAACCATGTCAATACCAAGCGAATAATTGAAATTATTTTACTTCTTACGCTGCTGATTACGCTTAATATTCTATTGTTTCCTTACTCAAATGACGGATTACTTTTTTCATTTATAATTAATTATTTAAGCTTCCCTTTTATTATTTGGGCAATTCTCAGGTTCGATATGAAGATTGTCACCATGGTCCTCCTGTTACTTACATCCGTAATGCTTTTCAACCTGATAAGGGAGACCGCAATAATTACTGACTCTTCGCTTAACAGGCATTTTGTATTATTTCAGCTTTATGTTGCCTCAATTGCTATTATATCATTAATTATTACAGCTATTACTTCAGAAAGAAATCAAGCACATAAAGCTTTGCTTGAAAGCGAGAGCAATTACAGGACAGTTGCTGATTACACTTATGCCTGGGAATACTGGATTGATGAGAATGGTAATATCCGGTATATGTCGCCGGCTGTTGAAAATGTTACAGGTTATAAAGCAAGTGCGTTTAAATCGAATCCTAAGCTTTTGGACGAGATTGTTTTCTCAGAGGATAAATACCTCTGGAGTCAGCATAAGAAGGAAATGCTTTCAAATGATAAGGAAAAATTCAGTAAAATTGAATTCCGAATTAACTCCAGGGATAATACTATCAAATGGATCGGTCATGATTGCCGGCAAATTTATAATCAAGGGACATTTCTTGGACTCAGAGTTTCAAACCGTGATATCACCTCACTTGTTGAAGCTGAAGGCAAACTCTTATTTAATACTATAGAAACTGAAGAAAGGGAAAGAATTCGCTATTCAAGGGAATTGCATGATGGTCTTGGTCCATTGCTTTCAACAATTAAAATGTATATCCAGAGCCTTTCCGAAACCACCGATCGCTCTAAATTTAAACTATTTGCCGAAGAAAGCAACAATATTATTAAAATTGCCATACAGACTATGAGGGAAATAGCCCATGGTATTTCACCGCACAATCTGCATCATTCGGGTTTTGTGGAAGCAATTAACGATTTTGCTGATAGGATTAATAAGGTACATAAACTTACGATTGATTTCAAATACAATACCAGGGTTCGTTTCAGTAGTTTTTATGAAATTATCATGTATCGAATTACCACTGAATTAATTAATAATACATTGAAGTATGCCGAAGCTACCGGTGTTGAGATAACCTTTAATTATGATAGGGAAAGAAAGTTCATCTCTCTGAAATACAATGATAACGGTAAGGGATTTGATACAAGTATTGTACGCAGGTCAGAAAACGGTATGGGACTTTCCAACATTCAGCATCGGCTCAAAGTTCTTAGAGGAAATTTCAAAATAGAAAGTGAAGAGGGTAAAGGGACCCGCATTGAAATAGATTTTCCGGTAAATGAAAAGAATGTAAAGGCCAGCACCCCCGGAAATCTCTTTATGTAGAGATTACGGTTTTCTTTAACCGGAATATTCCCTGCCATTTTTTCACTGAACTCATAAAATCATTTCCTGCAACTTTTCTCCGAATTAGGTGTTTGGGATTATTGGTATTTCCGTAGTTAAATCGGAGATCATTAACCTATCATTTCACTGTAATTCCACTTTCCGGTTTTTCATCTTGTCCGATTGAAAACAATCGGGAATATCGGTATCATCAAAACATTCCCTAATATAAATCTAAATCAACCCATATCATGGAAAATTTAACTACTCAAAAAAACACCGGCTTTTACATTACTCTTTTCATACTGGTTTATCTATTGATTTGTGCTCTCTATACGGTATCTGCATTGGATCCTCAACCGGATAATGCCGGCCAGCTGCTGAATTGGATATTAGTTGCACTCCTTGCGGTAAAGATCTCGGAAGCAGCTTTAGTAACAATTCCACTTCCAAAACCTAATCCGCGCAAAGGATATCTTACATTTAGCATAATAGTATTATTGCTAATTATAGCTGTTTACTTATCTGCACAAACTGAAGGGATGCAAAATGCAGTTGTTTTTCTTACAGCAGCAGCATTATTCTTTCAATCAATCGCAGCATTAGCAAGTTCAATTTTGAAATTTCCCGAATTAAAGGAAAGTCCGGTTCCTTTACCAGGTCCCCGTAAAGAAGAGGAGGTATTTCAAATGGCAGACAGCTCACTTCCTTTGCCAAAGCCTAATACTAAAAAATAATGATCAGGTTCTTAATTATACTTCTGATATTTCAGTTTTCAAACAGCATTGTTTCAGGGTTAAATTCCTCAACGGACCATCAGAAGAAACTGGAATTCATTTTTGATGATTACGTTAGTAACCACCTGATGAATCAACCTTTCGACAGCTCACTTTCTTTTCTGTCCGGTATGATTGAAATTAGTTCGAAGGAACACTACTGGGATCTCGCGTTATTAAGCTGGATTTTCATAGCCTATAAAGCAGATATTTACCGAAAGTATGAGATAATGGAAAATGCCCTGAAAGAATGCGATAAGTTATTAAAAGAGCGAGTAACAGAGTTCGATTCAATCGACCCCACATACAGGCTTCGTACTGATGCGGTTATTATGCAGGGTCAATACTGGGCGAGGCAAAATCAATTTGAAAGAGCTGAAAAAATTTATTTAACTCTTATCGATGATTTGCTGAAAATTAAGAACCATGATAATTCTGCAATTTGCAAGGCTTATGCTTATTTATGCGATCTGTATATGGACAGGGGTTTATATGAAAAGGTCTATCCATATTATCTGCTGATGGAAAGAGCAATTCCTGAAGGAAAAGACTTTGACGAGTACCGTTATAAGCATATGTTATATATGGGCACTTATTTTATCCGGAAAAAGGATTATTATGCAGCAAAACAAGCAGTTAAGTCCGCATTCCAAAAAATAGATGTAAAGCAAAATGAAGGCGAATCGGCATCCGTAATAACGGATTATCTCGATCTGATGGCAATTATCTATCATGGCCTGAACAAGTATGACTCTGCAGTCATTTATTTTGAAAAATCCATTTCTCTGCAGGATCGTGATTTGCCTTCCATTACAGACACATATGAAGTATATGGAGATTGCCTGGCCGGTTTTAATAAGTTCAGGCAATCGCTCATCTATTATCAGAAAATTGACAGTTTTTTCAGCAGCAGCCATTCGTTCAGAGCATTTAAAAAAGCACAGATTTTATCAAAAATAAGTGATGCCCAGTTTCAGTTAAAGGACTACAATCAATCATTAAGCTCCGTTCAGCAGGCCTTTTACAACATTTACAATGATTCATCTTATTTACGGAATTATGCCAGGAATCCAGAGTTATCAGTAATACAGGCTGACAAAGTTGTAATAAGATTGCTCAATACTAAATCGGCCGCTCTGGCTGAGCTTGCTAAAATTTTTCCCGATAAACACCTCTATCTGAAAAACTCACTTGAAACCTATCAACTGGCAACAAAGGTGGTAGACAGATTCCGTCATGAAATTAGTATGGATGATTTCAAACAATATTTTGTTTCTGATATCAGACCTATGTACGAGAAAGCTGTCAATACCTGCTGGCAGGCCTGGCTAAAAGATAAAAATGATTCCCTGATAAATCTGGCGTATTATTTCATCGAGAAAAGCAAGAACCAGGTATTACTGGACGCCATAAGCACTGATTATGCTGAAGCATCAGTAAGACTGCCGGAAAAAATTATAAATACAGGAATTGATTACAGAGGTAAATTAATATCTCTTCAGAATCTGATTACAAAGCTTAGATCGGAAGGAGAAGACTCGCTTCAGTTAAGTAGGGCACTCCTGGATTTTGCTGAAACCCAAAAGATGTATGAAAATTATCTCGATATGATGGAGACAAATTATCCAAAGTATTATAATCTGAGATTTAATAACAAAGTGCCCTCAATCCGCAACATAAAGGGGGTAATAGGTAAATCTGTAGTTGTGGAATACATGGCATCCGATAGTTTTATTGCCATAGTTGCCGTAGATCATCAAAAAAGTATGTTTAAGGTTGTCCGGGTTAATGACGGGTTTTATAATCGTCTTGATCATTTACTGAATAACCTTCGACAAAGTCCTTATTCTAAAGGAGAAAATGAAATCGAAATATATAGATCATTTGTTAATGACGCTTTTGGATTATATGAAGTATTGTTCAAATCCGTAAGAAAAGAGTTTAGTTCTTCAGATTATTTTATAGTGATACCTGATGGCAAGCTGAGTTATTTACCTTTCGATATATTGCTTGAAAAATACCCTGATTATCAGGATGTAAATTACAGAAACCTCACATACTTATTGAAAAGCTCTGTAATACATTACGAATTCTCCTCATCTCTTATGTTTCAAAACTCAAAAACCAGTACAAAAAAAGGCAGAATGAAGAATTACGTCGGGTTTTCTCCTGTTTACCCTGAAAATTCAGAATTAAGACAGGTAAAGGTACTCGGAAAAGAATCCTCTGTTTTTCTAAAACCTTTAAAATATAGTCAAATTGAAGTAAATGCTGCAGCGTCGGTTTTTAAAGGCAACATATTTACCGGTGAAAACGCGGAAGCAGGAAGATTTAAGGAAAAGGCAGCATTGGCAGGCATAATTCATTTTGCAGGTCACACTTATATTAATGATTCAATCCCGGAATTATCGTGTTTATTCTTTTCAAAACCATCTGGTATGATGTCAGGTGAGTATTCAAAATCTGTGATTTATGCTAATGAAATTCTGAATCTTAATCTGAATGCCTTCCTGGTGCTGTTAAGTACATGTGAATCAGGCACAGGGAAATTACTTAAGGGTGAAGGGCTTGTCAGTATTGGTAGATCTTTCCGGTATGCCGGAGCACAAAATATTGTCATGACTATGTGGAAGATTAATGATCAGTCTGCTTCCCTGATTATTAATAATTTCTGCAGGAATATAAAGAGAGGCAAAGCATCAGATGTTTCGCTGCGAAATGCGAAAATGGCATTTTTACAAAATGCAAATCCAAGAAACACGCATCCGTATTATTGGTCAGCATTTATATTTATCGGTAATAACGATCCTATTATTAAAAGCGGTCTAATCTATATAATCATTTCAACCGTCATATCAGTTCTTACCTTGCTATTATATCTTTTCCGACGTTCTTCATGGTTCCACACGCGGAATTCAGCCTGA
>DATAEX010000303.1:0-10337 GCA_036257765.1 Bacteroidales bacterium | reverse complement strand
TTGATAACTCAGATTGTCTCCTAAAGCACTGACACTGAAGACAGCATTGATACCTTCACAGACGTTTGCATTCTGCGGCTGATTAGTTATATTAATATTCCGATCGATTTTTACTATCGCAGGGTTTGAATTAACAATACCGCATGATCCGGTTACCGTTACGTGGTAATTTCCCTCCATGGCAGTTATTAGCGGTCCGATGTTAAGATCGAAAGTAGATGTTCCTGAATACCCCGGAGCGTCATTTACGGCTATGTTATTTCTATACCACTGGTATGTTAGGTTGGAACCTGATGCCTGAACTTGGAGGATCGCATTACCGCCTTCGCATTCATATACATCAGCTGGATGTGTTAAAAGCTGCACCGGCGACCAAAGTTGAAGCAGCGCATCATTACTGGTAACGGCAATCCCGCAATCGCCCGATATGGTACATCGGTAAGCTCCTATGTCCGCTGGCTGCACATCATTGAGAATAATTGAAGCATTGGTTGCACCGGCAACCGGAACGCCGTTTTTTTCCCATTGATAGTTAAGATTTACTCCTGAAGCAGTTACACTGAAAGAGACATCTTTTCCGGGACAAACATGCTGTGAAACCGGCTGTGACAGAATAGCAACTTCAGGTAATACATTGATGACCGCAACTCCGTTTCCGGCAGAATTGCAGCCATGGATATCGGCTACACCCGACAAAGTGTAGGTAACGGTATCGGCAGGAAATACCTGGGTATTATAAACAGGACCAGCCACATTGTTATAGGTATAAGTTCCGGTTCCATCGGACAGGGAAATGGTGAATGGTCCGGAACCTGCTAATGTTATTGAAAGGTTGGCCGCATTACCATGACATATATCCGCATTTCCGGTAAGAGTGGAGGAGGGAAGGTGATTGATCAGCACATTATTGGTGACCGAAGCACTGCAGCCTGAGAAGCCATCTGTGTAATTATAGGTTACAGGATAGGAATTTCCGGGTACCAAAAACGAAGGATTAAAAACCGCTGTTCCGTTTCCGTTATCTGTTATTCCCGGACCGCTGAAAGTACCTGATGGCTGATAATTTCCTCTTATCGTCAATGATGGGTTGTTGGCACAATATGCAGCTGCAAGATTCTGAATTGAGGGTACAGGAAGTGCGTACACCCTGGTCTGAACAGAACGTGTATTGATGCAACCATTGGCATCGGTAAATGTATAAGATACTGTATGCATTCCGGGGCCTGCAGCTGAAGGGCTAAACACTGCAGTTCCATCACCATTATCTGTCAATCCTGATGTAACTGTATAAGTGCCTCCGATGGGAGTAGCTGAGATAGTTATATCAGGGCTGTTGATGCAAGATTGTGCAGCCAGTCCGTTGATTATTACGTTAGTACCTACCTGTACCTGACTTATCGCAGTGTCGGCGCATCCTTCAGGTGATGTATAAATATAACTGATCTGATGTGTACCCAGTCCGGCCATTACCGGCTCAAACAACGCGGTTCCGTTTCCGTTATCTGTTATACCAGGTCCGGTGAACAACCCTGTTACCGATGCGGGATTACCGGTAAGATTCACCCCGGCATCATCGGTACAATACTGACTGCCAAGTCCCGAATAACTCACTGTGGGCCGCTGGGAAACAATTATGTTCCGTGTAGCTGAATTGGTACATGTGCCGTTCGTATAAGTGTATGTAATGGGAAAGCTGCCAATACCGGTAGATGACTGATCGAAACGGCCTGAAACATCTACTCCGGGCCCGGAATATGTACCTCCTGCAGGAAATCCCTGGGTGAGCATAAAAGGCGGAGTATCCTCACATACGGGAGGAAAAGGATTAATGCCGGTTGCCGGGGCTGCAACAACCGTTATTGGCCTGCTTACGGACGAAAGGCAACTGCCGACACCGGCTGTGTAAGTTATTGTGTGAACTCCAGGACCTGCTGTTGCAGGATTGAAGTTGCCGGATCCATTCACGCCAGGGCCTGAAAAACATCCGTTTTTCGGACTTACATTACTGGAATCGGAATTGAAAAGTGAAAAAGAGGGTGATGTCGAACAAACATTCCCAAACGGTGAAAGTGTTACTACCGTGGGTGGCTGGATGGTTACAATAACCGTTACATTATTCGAGCCTATGTCGCCGTATTTTATTGTATGTGTTCCTACAGTTGTCCTGTTGGGATAGAATATGGCTCTGCCATCGGCCGTTCTGACCAGCACAGGCGATACCACATAAGGGACACCGTCAAAGTAAAATGGTTTGTTCTGGGGAGACGCTCCAACGAGCGAATCTCCACCTTCGGCTGAACAATATACCAAATCGGAATGACGCCAACCTGTTATGGTAGCGGCCTGGGAAAAAAGATCAGGGACGGTCAGAATCAGTAGGATAATTGAAAGAAGGGCTGATCTTTTAAAGGGCATGAGCGGATGTTACTTGTGTTAATTGTTCTTTAATACGGAAACAATCGCTATTAGGTTCGATGATCTTTATCATCAAAAGTGGATAGAATCCCCAAACTAATTCATCCGCTTATTGTTACAATTTGGTCTATATTATCGAAATGGAACACCTCCAACATCATAAACATAAGAATCAGAATCAACCTCAGCATTCTCATATAAATGTAAATCGTGAAGCCAGTCATCATGTCGCCGTTTCTCCGACGAGCATGAAAGGTCACGACCATCCTGCTATGATGATCAATGATTTCAAAAGGAGATTTTATGTTGTGCTTATGATAACAATACCAATTTTGCTCTTATCACCAATGATACAGCATTTTATAGGTGTTGACTGGCATTTCAGGGGATCAACCTATATTCTTTTTGCTTTATCAACAATTGTGTTTCTATATGGTGGCTGGCCGTTCCTGAAAGGATGGGTAAGTGAAGTCCGAACGCTGAATCCTGGCATGATGTTTCTGATCGGGTTTGCGATTACGGTCGCCTATGTGTACAGCGTGGCCGTGGTGTTTGGACTGGAAGGAATGGACTTTTTCTGGGAACTGGCCACGCTGATCCTCATCATGTTGCTTGGTCATTGGCTGGAAATGAAATCTGTTGCGGGAGCTTCAAAAGAATTGGAACTTCTGGTTCAGCTGATGCCGGCAGATGCACATATGGTGATGCCCGAAATGATCCATGATGTAAGGACAGAAACACTGAAAGTTAATGATATCATACTGGTAAAACCCGGGGAGAAAGTAGCCGCTGACGGGATCATCTCGGAAGGGGAAAGCTACTTGAATGAAAGCATGCTTACCGGGGAATCCAGACCTGTTCGGAAAATTAAAGGTGATAAGGTGATTGCAGGTTCCATAAATGGCAATGGCTCAATTAAGGTCACCATTTCTCATGCTGCAAAGGATTCGTACTTGTCACAAATGATCAAGCTAGTAGATGATGCGCAGAAAGCAAAATCAAAAACCCAGTTGCTGGCTGATAAAGCAGCGAAATGGCTGACTTTAATTGCCGTTGTCGCCGGTATAGGTACTTTTCTTTATTGGTACCTGACAGGACAATCCCTTGATTATGCAATGGAAAGGATGGTAACAGTCATTGTTATCTGTTGTCCCCACGCTCTTGGGCTTGCAATTCCACTGGTAGTTGCCAGGTCTACGTCCTTGTCAGCCCGTAACGGATTGCTCATTAAAAACAGAACCGCATTTGAAAATTCAAGAAAGATTAGCACAATTGTATTTGACAAAACGGGAACGCTCACAATCGGTAAATTTGAAGTATCGGGAACGGTATCTCTAAATAACCGCTTTAATGAAAAAGAAATTCTTCGGTTAGCCTCTGCCCTGGAACAGAATTCAGAACATCCTATTGCCACGGGCATCATGCAAAAAGCAAAGGAACTATCCATTGCTGTTCCAAAAGCAGAAGGATTCCGGGCAATTACCGGTAAAGGTGTTGAAGCCGTCGTGGAGGGCAAAAAAGTACTTGTCGTGAGTCCGGGATTTCTCAAGGAAAATAGCATACCTGTTCCGAATAGTTTTACTACCAGTGACCGGGAAACTGTGGTATTTGTAATTGCTGCGAATGAGCTGGCAGGTTTCATAACCCTGGCAGATCAGATACGTCCGGAATCATATGAGGCAATCCGTACGTTGAAGGAAAACAATATCAAAGCGGTTTTGCTGACCGGTGACAATATCAGGGTTGCAAAAAGTGTAAGCGAGACCCTCGGATTAGACAGCTATTTTGCAGAGGTTTTGCCTGTGGAGAAACTGGAAAAGATTAAAGAACTCCAAAAAAGAGGAGAATTTGTTGCCATGACCGGTGACGGCGTAAACGATGCACCTGCCCTGGCACAGGCTGATGTTGGCATAGCGGTGGGATCAGGGAGTGATATTGCAGCAGAAACTTCGGGTATTGTACTTGTTAACAGCAATCCAAAGGATATAGTGAGCCTTATCCTGTTTGGCAGGGCTACATATAAAAAGATGATTCAAAACCTTATCTGGGCAACCGGCTATAACATTGTCGCATTGCCACTTGCAGCTGGTGTGCTTTATAAAATGGGAGTGCTCCTCAATCCAGCCATGGGTGCTATACTTATGTCGGTAAGCACTATCATTGTCGCAGTGAATGCACGATTTTTGCACCTGAAAACATGATTTCGCACCTACAGCGCTCATGTTAAATGTAGATAGAATGTTTCTACAAAGATTTCGCCCTTACAGGGCTGAAATTCGTTGGAACAATCAGCCCCGGAGGGGCGGTATCTTTGTAGCATATGTTTATGATGGTACAGTCAGAGCCCCATCGGGGCGAAATCGCAATTGTTTAATACATGATTTCGCACTTACATAATTAATCCTCCACGGCTCATCTAGGACTTTAAGTTGACGCGCATGCTTTACAGGGCTACATGCAAATACAAATAATATTAAGTTGAATCCGATATTAAACAGGCTCTAAGTTACTATTCAGGTTTTGGCAATGTAAAGTAAAACGTAGTCCCTTTATTTTCCTGGCTTTCCACCCGCAACCGGCCACCATTTTTTTCTATGAATTCTTTGCAAATGATCAGACCTAACCCTGTACTTGGCTCACCTTCCGTTCCCGGCCTTGTTAATACAATATCATTCCGAAATAATTTATCAACTAACTCTTCACTCATTCCAATACCTGTATCCTTAACCGATATTTCAATTTCGTTTTTTTTCAGTGTTCGCGTATTTAATACTATTTCTCCATTTCGCCGGGTGAATTTCAGCGCATTTGTGATGAGGTTCATCAAAACTGATTTAAGCATTACCTCATCTGCAAGGACTGTGATTTTTCCGGGAATCATGTTGATAATTGTGATCTGCTTTGCTGAAGCAACATCCTGTAATGATTCAATACAATGACTTGTTATATCGGATAGAATTAATATTCTGGTGTTCAGAACAAGTTTGTTCTGTTTCAGTTGTGACCATTGCAAAAGATTTTCCAGTAACTGATAAAAGTTCCTGGCAGATTTGTTTAGAATTCCTGCCAGCCTGCGAAAATCTTCAATTGTATATTTATTCTCTTTATCAGACATGATTCCGGTTATGCCAAGGAAGGCGTTAAAAGGACTTCTGAGATCATGTGATATTATTGAGAATAACTTGTCTTTTTGTACATTCAGAGCCAATAACTCTTCATTTTTTTCCCGTAATTCGGCTTCAATCTTCTTTCGGCGTGAAATATCATGTATGCTTCCAGTTATTTTAACCGGGCTACCCTTAACATCGCAGTATAGTCGCGCCGATATTGAACAGGGCAGGATAGAGTCGTCCTTGTTTTTAAATGTGAATTCATAATCTGTAACAGAACTGCTTTTCATTAATGCCGATTTGAATTCCTCATGTTGTATCTGATCAGCACAAAAGACATTTATGGATTTACCGATAAGATCTTTCCTGTGATACTGGCCACTCGTAAGATATTTAACGGAGGGACTGATCTCAAGGAAAATTCCATCAAGGGTTAATTCATAATAAACATCCTGAATGTTACGAAAAATACTTCTGTATCTTTCTTCATTAGTTCGCAGAGCTTTCAATGCGACTTTACGTTCTGTGATCTGATATACAAGAGGCCTGAAAAGGAATATGAACAATAAAGCAAACATTACAAGAGCAATTACCAATGCATCAATAATTGCCGTTGTCCATAAGGAAAGCCTTAATTTATCCAGGAATAACATTATCAGAATTTCGATAACACACACGGATAAAATGATAATTAGCAGCATTCTGATTGGCGAGGTTACTGACACAAAATGCCTTAAGCCTTTTTTTGAAGCAGCCGTCATAAATTTATTATAGCTTCCAAAGAATTAACCTCATAAAAAGTACCAAAACAACAGCATTTTAAATTGATTAAACATTCTTCCCGGATAAACTATTCTAAAGAAGCAGGGTGCATGGTATTAGTTAGCAATAGAATAATATCACAATGACAACTGTTACGGTGTTGTCCAACACCCTGCTACTGTTTAATACCTTTAAGGATTAAAATGTAATCACAAGACCTGAAAAAAATTTATAGAAAGAAAAAATTCCGGGGAAAGCAGGGAAAATCAAACGGAATGTGGAGAAACATCCCCACCGGCAACAATGCAAAACCTCGATTAAAAGGATTTAAGCAATTGTAATGGAATCATCCAGATATACGTCCTGAACTGTTTGTATTAATTTAACTCCTTCAGAAAAGACACGCTGGAATGCTTTACGGCCAAGAATTAATCCCATTCCGCCTGCTCTTTTATTTACGACGGCTGTGAAGACGGCTTCTTTTAAATCGCTCTCGCCACGGCTTTCGCCTCCGCTGTTAATGAGGCCTATCCTGCCGTTATAGCAATTGAGAACCTGATAGCGGGTGAGATCGATCGGATGATCAGTGGTGAGTTTTTCATAAACCAGCTTGCTGGTTTTCCCGGATTTGGTTGCAAGGTAACCTCCGTTGTTCGTCGGTAGTTTTTGTTTTATAATATCAGCCTGAATGGTCACCCCTAGATGGTTTGCCTGACCGGTGAGATCTGCTGATGTATGATAATCTATGCCTTCGGCAATGAAAGCGCTGTTTCTGGTATAACACCACAAAATAGTGGCCATTCCCAACTCATGTGCATATTGAAAAGCATTGGCAACTTCCTGGAGCTGTCGGGTACTTTCAGTGCTTCCCCAATAAACCGTAGCCCCTACGGCAACAGCTCCCATATCCCATGCGCTTTTAACAGTGCCATATAACACCTGGTCATAACGGGTAGGAATGCTTAGCAGCTCATTATGATTCATCTTCACGATAAATGGTATTTTATGGGCGTACTTACGACTCATTATGCCCAATACACCGTAGCTTGAACTTACTCCGTTACAGCCTCCTTCGATGGCAAGCTTAATGATGTTCTCCGGATCGAAATATATGGGATTTATTGCAAAAGCAGAGCCGGCACTGTGCTCGATTCCCTGATCAACCGGCAGTATGCTGCAATACCCGGTGCCACTCAATCGCCCATGGTATAACAGTGTTTGCAGGCTCCGCAATACCTGGTTGTTGCGGTTACTGTTTACCCAAATTTCGTCAACATGATTTGGTGAAGGTATGCAAATCGTTTTTTTATCGATTGTAGCGCAGGTATGGCTTAACAAATTAGTTGCCTCATCTCCTAAAATTTCGATGATATTATTTTTTTTCATGGCGGTGTAATTGTATCCGCTTCTTTATTCATGAGAGGATCACTGATCATAACCCCAAGACAATGAAGCGCCACGGTCATACTGGAAGTTATTCTGACATTGGCCCCGCTGTTTGACATTATGGTTTCTCCAAATAAATCCAACTGCCTCGAAGTTTCAAGTATCACAAGCCTGATATCTTTTGGTAATGTAGTTCCAAGATATTTGGCGACTGTGTAGCGGGCAATTGTTTCCTTAGGATTATGATCAAAACCGGTCATATTGGTGATATCGCAAATAATATTTTTGTGGTTTTGCTTCCATGCTTCTTTCAGAAGATTGTGAAACAAAAATATTGCTGATAGGAAATCGTATTCTCCTGATACTTTGACCATTAGATATTCATTCCTTGGTTCATATGTTACACTTAACTTCATAGGACATATTTTAACTATACATGTAACAATTGAAAAGCAATTTTTATACCAGATTGAAATAAAATAGTGAATCTCGCCTGGAAAGTATACCCGGTTCTTTGTTGGTTAATACCATGAGAAGTGAAAAAGTAACCTCGTAAATAAAAAAAATAAATATCTAAGATTATTTTCCTTATAGTATATTTTATTTAGTTGAGTTAAGTTGAAACCAAAACTGTGAAAAAATTGTTAGTTATTCGCGTAGCACTCCTTTTTATCCCAAAAGCATACCCCGGGTAATATCATAGATTTAACTGCCACGTTTTTAATTTCCAATACTTAAAAATTCAGTTAATGAATAAAGAATCAGAAATACTTAATTGGAATGATCTTGGAAGCAAATTGAAATTGAAGTATCCTGCTTTAACGTCTGCCGATCTGCAGTGGCGTCATAGTAACTCGGAAGATTTACTGGAAATGATAGCTGTAAAGCTTGGTATGTCTTTTAAAGAACTGCAGGGAATCATTCTGCAATTACCCTGACCATAGACTGCTCTTGAAATTCAATGAAATAAACATATTGTAACTGATGTTGTTTTATCATGAATTCCAGAATGTAGCATTATTATGGCAGAGAAGAAGGATCTGGATTTCACTTACTCCACAATTGATAAAATTTTTCGATTAAGCATAGGAGAGACAGCTGATTACAGTGGTGCCAAGTACGATGGTGATTTTTCAATGACTCTCGAGGAAGCCCAGTATAATAAACATAAATTTATTGCTGACATGCTTAATATCGGAAAGGATACCCGCGTACTCGATATGGCATGTGGATGGGGACCTTTTTCCCGATATGTTACAACAGAGAGAAATGCAATCAGCATTGGCTTAACATTATCGGAGGGTCAGGCAAATGCATGCCGGAAAAACGGACTAAATGTATTTGTCAGGGATTGTCGTTATGTGAAACCGGAAGATTTTGGCAGATTTGATGCAATTGCATGCATCGGAGGACTTGAGCACTTTTGTTCCTTCCAGGAGTGGTCGGAAGGAAAACAAAATAAAATTTACAATGATTTTTTTAAGACACTATATTATCTGTTACCCGCCGGAGGCAGATTTTATATGCAAACCATGACATTTGGCAGGAACATGATCCCATATGAGGATTTTAATATAAGTGCAAAGAAAGGTACCGCTCCGCATGCTTTGGCATTAATGGAGAAAGAATTTCCGGGTTCCTGGCTTCCCTATGGACCTGAAATGGTTATCAGAAACGCAGAACCCCGCTTTAAGCTAATACATCAGAGCAGCGGAAGGCTTGATTATATACAAACAATCGGCGAATGGAGAAAAAAGTTCAGAAAGTTTAACTTAAAAAAGTATCTGCTTTATCTTTCTCTAATACCCAGGTTTATTACAGATAGGGAATTCAGGCACCAGGTTGCAATTTTCAGATACAGCCCAAACCGTATATGTTTTGAAAAAGAGATTTTGGAACACTACCGGCTGACATTTGAAAGAATATAAAATCAAATCCCGAACCACAATTCTCAACATTATTCCGTGTTTAGACTTCATAGTCAGAATAACAATATCTTGTGGTTACCTGGCATAATGCGTATCTTTGCATCAGGGTTAGTGTTTAAAATATGAAGATCCTGATACTTTGCACGGGTAACAGTTGCAGAAGCCAAATGGCGCAGGGATTCCTGCAATCTTTTGATAAAAACATCGAAGTTCACTCAGCTGGAACCCAACCTGCAGAAAAGGTGCATCCGAAAGCTGTTAAAGTGATGCAGGAAGCGGGTGTTGATATAAGCCAACATACACCGAAATTAGTTGATCAATATCTGAGCGATGAATGGGATTATGTGATAACTGTTTGTGATCATGCAAATGAAACATGTCCCGTATTCTTAGGGAAAGTAAAAACCCGGCTGCATTTGGGGTTTGAAGATCCATCCCTCGTAACCGGGACTGATGAATTCATTTGGAGCGAGTTCCGAAGAGCACGGGACGAAATTAAATCAGCCTTTTATAAGCTGTATAATGAAGATATAAAGCAAAAATTATAGCATTTACTCATATTTCAAAGCCTCCACCGGATTATTTGAAGCAACCTTAAGTGACTGGTATGCAACTGATAAAATTGTGATAAGGATAGCCGCGATACCACCGTATATAAAAGAGATCATATCGATACCGATGCGGTAGGCAAAACTATTCAGCCACCAGTTGATAATAAACCAGGTTACCGGAATGG
>DATAEX010000291.1:0-4669 GCA_036257765.1 Bacteroidales bacterium | reverse complement strand
AGGCAATTGCCGTTATTCGTGATGGCAGGGTAGTCGATTCGAATACCGCAATGGAAAAACTAAGCGGTTATACTCATGATGAAATTGTAAATAACAGGGTACTGCACTCATGCTTTAATCATGAGCATTCCAAAATCCTTTTCGCGCGAGTATGGCTGGAAGTTCCGGCAACAATGGAAATTGACTTTTATAAAAAGGACCGTTCGAAACTGAATGTGCAGGTTGAGGCACAGATTATAACCTATAATAATCAGCCTGTTCACATTATCGGCATTTATGATATAACAAACCGCAAAAAAATTGAAGAGGAGATTATAAAATTATCCATTGCACTTGATCAAAGTGCAAATGAGATCATAATCACTCATAAAAATGGCGAAATTGAATATGTAAATCGCTCTTTTACCAATGTTACAGGCTACCTTCCTTCGGAAGTCATAGGAAAGAATCCACGGATTCTGAAATCAGGAACTCATCCGAAATCGTTCTACAGGGAATTATGGCGAACGCTTCTGAAAGGCCAGAAATGGGAAGGTGAATTTCATAACCGTAAAAAAAACGGGGAATTATACTGGGAATCTGCAACGATAACTCCGATCCGAAATAAGGATAGAGAAATTATCAGGTATATTGCTATTAAAGAAGATATCACTCTTCGTAAAAAGGCAGAACAATCCTTAAGAGAAAGTGAGGAAAAATTCCGTTCAATGGTTTCAAATATTCCCGGCGTTGTATACCGCTGTTCATACGACGAAAATTGGAGTGTTCTATTCATAACCGATGCTATTGAAAACCTTTCAGGATATAAGCCAGCTGATTTTGAGAATAACCATATTATGTCGCTAACAGGACTGATACATCCCGATGACAGAGAGCGTGTTATGGATTATGTCAATTTCAGTCTCGACCATAGCAGACAGTTTAACCTCGAATACCGAATAATTACCCGTAATAAAGCTGTAAAGTGGGTATCTAATAACGGCAGGGCAATTTATGGTGACGATAATAAAATTAACTGGCTCGACGGATTCCTGCTCGATATAACCGAACGCATTATGGCTCTTGAAGAGCTCAAAAATGCTAAGATTGCCGCTGAAGAAGCCAATAATGCGAAAAGTGAATTCCTTGCAAATATAAGTCATGAAATACGTACTCCCCTGAACTCGGTTCTTGGTTTTACCGAATTGCTTGAGGGGTTGACAAACGATAGTCTGCAGATGAAATATCTCAACAGTATCAGGGCCAGCGGTAAAAATCTGATGATTCTGATAAATGACTTACTTGATCTTTCAAAGATCGAATCCGGCAAAATGACTCTACATTATACGTTATTTGATATAAGAAGATTGCTCGATGAGATAAGGAATGTGTTTTCATTACGGGTGACTGTTAAAGGACTCAATTATATTGAAAAACTCGATAGTCATTTTCCTGCGGAAATTAAATTTGATGAGGTACGCTTGCGGCAAATACTTATTAATCTGGTTGGAAATGCTGTTAAATTTACGCATCAGGGAGAAATAAGAATACTAATCCGGGCTAAATATTTGCAAAAGAAAGCGGAAAATCACCGCATGAAACTTGAAATATCGGTTCGGGACACTGGAATAGGAATTCCTGAAAGCTCTTTCAGACTTATTTTTGAATCGTTCCGACAACATTCACAGCTTGATTCGAGAAAATACGAAGGTACGGGTTTGGGACTGGCCATAACCAAAAGGCTGGTTGAAGCCATGAATGGTGAGATACGACTCAAGAGTAAAATAGGAAAAGGAAGTGAATTCTCTGTTGTTTTTCCGGATATTGAATATTCCGAAACCCCCTCTAATGTTTTTATTCCTCAGTTTACAGATGTTAAAAAGCAACTCGGTGAAAGTATAATAAACGAGTCAGGTAAATCGCCGAACATACTGGATGGGCATATTGATCTCAATGCTGTAAAGGGATCGGACTATAGCCTTCTGGTTAATCGTTTCGACAATGAACTTGCAGCAAAATGGAAAATGTTTGAGAAAAAGCAGCCTTTACGTGAAATACAGTCATTTGCCCAGGAAATTGTTAATTTGGGCCGAAGTTTTAAGCTTGGTTTTATATCACAATATGGCGAACAATTATTATCAACGATTGAAAATTTTGATGTCGAGGAAATGCGTCTTAAATTAGACTATTTCCCTGACCTGGTCAGGCAGCTGAAAAATGTAGGACATGAAAATAAATGAACAAAGCATTCTTATTGTAGATGATGTTCCTAAAAACATCCAGTTACTTGGAAGTATTCTGAAAGAAGAAGCATATGACCTTGAATTCGCTACCAGTGGCAAAGAAGCGCTGGAATGGCTTGATTCTAAACAATTCGATCTGGTGCTGCTCGACATCATGATGCCGGAAATGGACGGTTTTGAGGTCTGTCGCAGAATTAAGGAGAACCCGGCAACCCGTGAAGTATCAGTTATTTTTCTGACGGCAAAAGCCGATTTTCAAAGTATAATTCAAGGTTTTGAATCGGGTGCTGTTGATTACATCACCAAGCCTTATAACAGAAAAGAACTGCTGGTGAGGGTTAAAACCCATTTAACAATGCAACAGCAGCGCAAGCAACTTGAACTTACAACATCATTTGAAAAGAAGATTTTCTCTATAATCGGACATGACTTGAGAAGTCCGATGGGAAATATTCGCACATATATCGATGCTTTTCTGATGGTAAATACTTTAGTTGATGATAGCATCAAGAACTTACTTAAGGATCTGTATTTACTTTCAGATAATGCTTTTAATTTACTGGAGAACCTGTTGAACTGGGCAAAAAGCCAGTCAGGCGGTATTGTTTGCAGGCCTCAACCGGAAAACGTCGTGACTCTGATCAGGAGTGTGAAAAGCTTGTTTTCACTACAGGCCGAAAATAAAAAAATCAGTCTTACTTATACGGGAGATGATTTTGTTGAAGGATTCTTTGACCCGGAGCTTATATCGGTAGTGATCAGAAACCTCGTTTCCAATGCTCTGAAATTCACGCCGCACGAGGGACGAGTGAATATTAGTGCCGGACTGGTGATGGAAAACAGTTCAAAGAAACTGATTTTGAAGGTCAGCGATACCGGAACCGGTATGTCGCCTGATATAATTGATAACCTGATGAATAAAAACATTCATTATACCACCTACGGTACCGATAATGAAAAAGGCTCTGGACTGGGATTCCAGCTTTGCAAAGAATTTGTCGCCCTGAATAACGGCAAAATCTGGATTGAAAGTTCACCTTCTAAAGGAAGTACCTTTTTTGTTGTTCTTCAGGCTGATGGTCCGGTTGAATAAATTATCTGACCTTCAGAATCAGAATTGAAGAATGTTTCATTGAGATAATATGGTTTATTTTTAACCAATCGTTGAGGGCAACAAATACTAAGTCGTATACGTGCAGGTTTTTATCGGCAAGATCAATATCAGATGAATAAAGAATGTTTTTTTGTTTGTTTGCGAGAATACTGACAGAATCCTTGAAAATCTTTTGTTTGTCGAGGAAAGTGATATTTACCTCGTGATTTTGTATGAATTGGGGCAGAAAATCTATCAATTGATTGCCTTCATTACCCAAGATGATCAAGACTTTCCTTATTTCGGACAGATTTCTGTTGATCAAAATTCCGGCAGGTATTCTGCATCTGCTGACAATCTCCTGCGTTCTTTGATCCAGGTGGTCAAAAACAGGTGTTGTACGAGTTCCAAGCTTTTGAACCAACCAGCTGGGATTCGCCAATTTTGAAACTGTGCCTAATATTCTGCCAAGCGTAGTACCTTCATATATTGATTGTCCGATCCCCATTAAAAGAAGATCATATTTGTTTTTTGATTCCGTGATGATATCTGAGGTAATATCATCTGATACTTTGAAAATAGTTTCTACAGGAAGCCCCGTTTTTTTTGACTCATTCAGTATGGCTGAAAAACTCTCTTTTTCAAAATCGTCCAGTTTATATCGGGTGAACAAGTTGCCGGCGAACATGTGAAGAGCGGTAATATGAATGTATCCATGACCATTTGCAAGCCGATGGATCATTCGAAGTAATAAGCGGCCCATATCCGGATTTCCGAACGAGATCAGTACCCTGAATTTAGCTTCGGTTTTAGTGACTGGTGAAATCACAGGCACTTTCTTCCGGCTTAATTTTTCAATAAGGTTCAGTGAAGGGGCAGTCATAAGTGTTGTAATGAGTGCCATCAGAACCAGCATGGTAAAAACTTCAGGAGTCAGAACCCCAAGATCATAGCCGATATTTAAAGCGACCAGTTCAACCAGTCCCCTTGTATTCATTAATGCACCAATTGTAAGACTGTCTTTCCAGTTTTGTCCTACAAAACGGGCAGCTGCCGCGCTGCCACCAAATTTGCCTATAATAGCAACAAAGATTACAAGTCCGCATACTGACCATAAGGTCATGTCATTTAACAAGCCAATCTCAGTCCTCAGGCCCGTATAAACAAAAAATAAGGGTAAAAGAAGTACCAGGGCTATATCTTCAATTTTCTCTATTAATATTTGTTTGAATTTTTGATTATCGGGCATTATAACACCGGCCATAAACGCCCCGAAAAGTGCATGAATCCCTATAACCTCCGTTAGATAAGACGAACCGATCAAAACCAGGAAAAATATGGCAATTTCCGATTT
>DATAEX010000282.1:0-9990 GCA_036257765.1 Bacteroidales bacterium | reverse complement strand
TCCTTTCATAACCAGAACCTCGGCATTTCCGGGTGCCAGGGCAAAAGCCTTATCCACTTCCGACTGAGCCCTGTCAACCCATTTGTCGCATATATCTGCCTCATGATTCATATGGCTGATGCGGGCAAAGCAGTAAGCCGCGTAATAATGAGGAAGCCATTGATCCGGATTCATTCCGGCAATACGGATAAAATAGTTAGCTGCAGTCACTAAGGATCCCTCTGTTGATGACGTATCGGCTATCGATTTCGCTGCCAGCATATTCTCCATATACGGATCTCCGGCAGATTTTGCACAAACTGGTGCAATGCAGAAAAGGGTAAAGAATACAATTGTTTTTTTCATGGTTCACTATTTAATCATTATACATTGAGATAAAAATTCCTATGAATAGAGTGCGTTTTTCTGTTCGGAAAATACTAAGCGGGTCATCTGTTGTGGGCAAGCGGATATAACCGAGAAGTTTGTCAAACCCTGTCAGATTCTGCCAGGAAAGAAATATCATGGCAGGCCGGTGTAATATTGCACAAGGTTTGCTCAGGCTGATATCAATCCCATAATGAGCGGGGATTGCCATGGTTTTGCGAATTGCGTTCCGGTCCTCGAATTGATATTTGCGTGGGGAGGAATAACTGCAACTTGTGCTGGCCAGAATTCCGGGTCGTGCAAACCAGTATTTTCCAACTACCGTTATGGAATGCGTTGAGATGTAATCAGGAGTGATAAGTTCTCCTTCAATAATGGTTCTTCTTCTGCTGTCGCAATATGAGTAGGATATCCACCAGTCGAGATTATCTACGCTGATCTTATCTCTGTAAAATATTTCAAAACCCTTTGCATAACCGGCATCGGGCCGGATGATCACCTGCGGGTAATAATCTGTCAGCAGGCTGCCATATTTCTTAAGATACAGCTCCGCCCTGAGCGTCCTGTCGTTCAGCTGAAATTGGTAGTTGAGCAGATAATGAGAGGCTTTTTCATGCGATGTACCCTGGGGATTGAACAGAATATCGGTTTTGTCAGGTAGTTGATGAAATATTCCGTAAGAAAGCGAGATCTGGCTGCCCTTACTGAATTTATATGCAATGGAGATTCTCGGGGCAAGGTTGTTCCCCGCATATTGTGATATCTCTGACCGGATTCCTGCACGCAGTGCAAGTTTACTTTTTATTGTAGCCTCAGCTTCGGTAAAAGCGGCCAGTAAATGATCGTTCACTGTTGAATGAAGAGTATCAGATCTTCCGTACAAAAAGGTCCCAAGATATTCAACACCTGTAAGAAGCCTCAGATCATTGGTAAAACTGTTCTTAAAAGTGATCTTTATCTGGGCCATTTTACCCGACTGTACCATAGGTATTCGGGCGTAACGGATATGATCAAAATTTCCCGAAAACGATGCACCGGCGTATACCGAACTGCGGTCACCCTTCAGAAACCGCGTATAATTCCCATTTAACAGGAAATTGGTATTGTTAATGTTGAAATCTACGGGATGAGTGGACTCTGCATTGTTTAAACGGATACTCGTTTTTGAATCTGAAATATCTGCAAACATCTTAAGCAAACTGTTATTATCGGGCTTGTATCTGAACACCAGCCTCAATTCCCTGATCAATGGCGATTTTAACCAGTGCGTCCTTGTATTGGAGATGGAATGATAAACACTCAGATCATTATAACTGACATTGGTATTGAGGGATGCTTTGTTCCAGCGTTGTGTGTGAAATATATTGCCTCCGAAAGAATGAATGCCTCCACCGGTTTTGGTAGAATCAGCAATTCCCCTGCTGTTCAAAATAAGGACAGACGACAATGCCTGTCCATATTGGGCAGAATATCCTCCGGCACTGAAAGTTGTACCTGAAAAAAGAAACGGATCCAACCTGCCGTGCTGTTTTAATGAGGGTACGTTGGAGTAATAAGGATCAGGGAAGATCAGTCCGTCCATTATATATTTCGATTCCCTGCCCGAACCTCCCCGGACAAAAAGGCCCTCGGTATATCCTACACGCTGAGTGCCGGGGAGCGATTCGATAGTAGCCTGAATATCTCCGGGAGCTCCCGCTGTTGTACCAATATCGCGTGGTTTGAATAACTCAGCTTTTCCCTGATCGCCGGCGGCAAAAGTACCTGCGGTTATTACAGCGGGAGATAGTGATGCATACTCATCTTTAAGCTCAAAAGTCAAGAAGGGCACCGTCTTAGCCAGGTCAATATCCGCATAAGCTGTTTCAAGTCCTACGGAGGTAACCATGATCCTGATGGTTCCTGTAAGATTGGTTTTCAGCACGAAACAGCCTGAATCGTCTGCAACAGTGCCTTCATAAGTTCCGGAAACCGCAACGTTGGCATATGGCACAGGATTTTCTTTATGATCGGTTATCCTTCCGCGAATATCACTTTGCGCTGAGACCGGCGGCATATAGACGCTCAGAAATGTCAGTACGAAGGTTAGAAAGTGCTGAATATGTTTCATCGGTTTATACAATTTTCGCCTAAGGTATGGTGGTCCCTTGCCGGGTAAAAATATATGGAGATGAACCGGGCAATTGAAGCAATGAAAACGAATATTTAAACAGTGACAAATGACGGGTGATAAGTAACAAGCTAAGAATCGTGCAGAATTTTGAAGAAGACTTAGAGACTTTGAAGACTTATAAGACAATTCCTTATCTTCGTAACATATGAGTAGTCTATGACAACCGGCAGCCTGCAAAAAACCATAACATTACGACATGCCATAGCTCTATATGTAAGCTCGGTGCTGGGCTCCGGAGTGCTTGTGCTTCCCGGACTGGCGGCTCAGATAGCAGGACCATCATCGCTTATCGCATGGATCGTTCTTTCTCTGGCGAGTTATCCATTCGCTTTCACATTCGGTTCACTTTCGGCACGAAAACCTGAGTCGGGAGGGATCTATGCTTTTGCAAAGGAAAGCTTTGGCCCTCATATATCTTCGATTTCAGCATGGCTGATCGCCTTGTGGTATATCACAGGCGCACCCGCAGTCACCATGATAGCATCTTCTTATGTCTCCTTTGCCTTCCCTATAAGCAGGGAAGGGTTATACATTTTTTCTACTTTGATCATACTACTTGCTTTTATTATAAACTACCGGGGAATAAGATTCAGCAGCAATATACAGGTTGTGGTTGTCCTTTCCATTGTATTAATGCTTTCAGGCGCCATAGTTTTCTCAGCCGGGAAGGTTCAGGCTGCGAATTTCTATCCTGTTTTTCCCCATGGAATCCTTCCAGTAGGCACTGTTGCAGCTTTAATATTCTGGTCATACCTGGGCTATGAAAACGTATCCAATGTTGCAGAAGAATTCAGGAATCCTGAAAGGGACTTCAACAGGAGCATCCTGGGAAGTGTATTGCTTATAGGTTTGTTATATATTGCCATGGCTTTTGTCACCGTAGGCACTCAAGCCTATAAATCAGGGGACAGTGTAGCTCCGTTCGCAGCTATTTTTTCAAACCTGTTCGGCAGGTATGGTGCTGTAGCCACATCTCTGATTGCGGTCTTTATTATCTTTGGAACGGTTAATGTTTACACTGCCGGCATGTCGAGAGTTATTTATGCAGCCGCAAGGGACGGCAGCTTTCCCCGGACCCTGACCCATATCAATGAAAAGAATTCCGTTCCTGACAGGAGCCTGATTATGCTTTCAGGCAGTTCATTTATCATGCTGTCAGTTTATTATTTTTTAAGGGTTGATCTTCAAACTGCACTACTTATACCAAGCGGCGCTGCCATCATCATATATATTGTGGGATCCGCCGCCGGTATAAAATTGCTTCCTGGAAAAAAGGGAAAGGCACTTGCATGGATGTCGCTTATTTTTTCGGCAGCCGTTCTGCCTTTTGTCGGAAAACTGGTTGCAGCCGGCATTTTGGTTGGGCTGGCGGGGCTTATATATAGCTGGGCATTCAGAAGGAAAAGGATTGATAAGGTTTGAAATTGTTTGATAAGGTTTATAAATATAAAGAATTTAAACTACTACATATATGGCATTTTTCGGACCTGCAAGTCGGCTTAATGAATTCAAAGATGACTTCATTAAAGATACAGGAAAGCGTGCTGAGGACGATATGGCGCTATACGTCCAATATGTGACAGCGCGATTTGCGGATATGAATCATCGTCTGCTCAACAACCTGTCTAATGAAATACAGGAGCTTCAGAAGGTGTTAAAGAAGGTTTGATTTATATTGAATTTCATTGTTATGTCGCCTTCCTCCCCCTGCCCCCTCCAAAGGGGGACATGAAACTATGCTGTTACAATTTTCCTAAAGATGCAGACTTAGCAAACCATAAGACTTAGTAGACTCTAACAGTTAATTTCCGGTTAGAGATGTAACCATTTTGTATTTCTACGTATACTATTACTTTAATCACTCAACCTAAAGTTGATTTTATTTAAGTAATCTTTTAACATTTCAAGTATGAAGAAACTCTTAGTTACTCTGGTTGCAGGTTTCATTCTTATTATTCCTGCATTTTCGCAACTTTCAACAAGAGAAAACGATGCCGCAGTTATAAAGTTAGGAACAAGGCCCGCTGCAGGTGATTTTTCGTTAACTTTTGGTCTTCCACTGACAACAGGAACTACTGCAGACTTTTCGATTATTAATTCACTCCGGTCAGGTGATTTTATTACATTTAAAATGTACAAGTCTTCCAGCTTGGCTTTTAGAGCTGGTATTAAATTGTATAAAGAATCTGAATCAGCATCAGGCGACCTTATTGACCTATTAACTGATACTGATAACGGAAGCTATGAATACAAGCAAAACGACCGCGAATATATAATAGCTCCCGGAATCGAAAAACATTTCAATGCGTCCAATATTTTTGATGTTTATACCGGTTTGGACTTATTTGTTGGGTTTGGGAAATATACAGAGATTCAAAATCAGACTTACGCAAACGATGATTTTGACAATTATAAACTCAGTTCAACCAACCTGGTTCTGGGCGTGGGTCCTGTTGTAGGTGTCAGCGTGTTTATAGCCCAATTACCTGTTTCACTTGGTCTTGAATATGGGGTTAACATCAAATACTCTACCGAAGGGAAAGATCATTATGAAACCGAGTCAAGAGTAGGGGGCGTAACGTCGAGCCAGGACTATTATACATCAAATGTTATTCCCGGAACCTACAGCAAGTTGAAGCAAAGTTCCATGGGAATAAACACAAATGAAAATGTCCGTATTGTTTTGAATATTTATTTTGGCAATTAAAAACTGTACTCGATATGAATAAGCTAAAACTGTTTTTGCCCCTGGCGATAATAATATTTGTGAGTTCCTGTACAGTATATAAAAGTTCATTGCCGCAGGCGGGAGTTCAGGCTCAGGTAAATATTGCAATGAGCGATCTTGAGTATGTGAAAGACGCCACAGGCACTGCTACACAATCCTATCTTCTGGGTCTTCCTATTGGAGGCACAAAATACAAAAGAGGTTTTGTGTCAAATTCAGCCGGGGAGTTATTGAGGATTCCCTCAGTAGGGGAGCGCGGTGTTAATTCTGCAATGTACGATGCGTTGTTATCTGTCCCGAATGCAGATTTTGTGTTACCGGTTTCTATGGAAGTCGTATCAAACAAGATGTTCCTTGGACGGGAAGATTCTATAATGGTGAAAGTTAAAGCATTCAGACTAAAACAACAGTAAGATTTTACATTATGAATATAAAAGGCATAAAGAATTCAATGACTTTATGCCTTTTTATTATTTTTACAAATGACCTTTAACAAAATGAAAAAGTTCGGATATTTTATAATATTGATTTATATGACCTTTCTATTTTCGTGTGAAAAAGAAAATAGCAGGCCTTATATGACCATTGCTCCCGAAAATCTATTGATAGAATCATATAATGATGAAAAGCTGGTTTTCTATATTAATGTATATTCGGACGTTGTTTTACAAAAATTAATTATTTCGAGTAGACTCGAAGGGGAACAGGAGACAATCCTATTGGACAGTTCTCTTATTGTGAAGAATTTTAATTACGAATGGGTTTATAACACTCCTGCCGACATTGATGATGATATATTTATTTACTTTAATGCTATTAATGGTGCCGGCGAACAAACAAAATTAGGCCGGAGAATAGTTTTAACAGGTAAAAAGTTGCAGGAAACCACAGGTTTGAAAATGTATAGTTACAATGCTGGTGGTTCTTCTGCCTTTAATCTGGCAACCTTGCAGCCCGAATCTCTGTCAGCCGACTCCACACTCCGGGACATCCAGGAATTGCAGAACGATCCACTGGATCAGCATCTATCCAATAAACTATTTTCACCTTCGGGATGTACTTTTGTTAAATTTAATGATTTTGATTACGGGAATGCCAGTTCTGTAAAAGTTAAGTCCGCTTATGCCGCTGGTATTCCTTTAACCGAAGTTTCCAATATCCATGTTAATGATATTTATATTATAAAAATCAATAAGTCTTCACCACAAGAAATATATGCTGTATTGAAGATCACAGGGTTATTTGATAATGACGGTACTGAAAATGATTTCTACGAGTTTTCAGTAAAAAAATAAACTGTACAGCATCCTCAACTCCAGACCAAAACACTTCGGCAGGCTCTGTTAAAGTTCCTTCAACCGTAAATGCACGAGTTTAAAATTGCTTATATTACTTTTTTTTTGTGCTTTTACAGATGAATGGTAACTATCTAATAATTAAATAATATACTTGTATGATACGATTTATACTTCTGGCTGTCTGTCTAGTCTTTTTCCAGTCACCGACCTATTCGCAATATATGCGCGCCTCAGGAAAGAAGATATTGGATAATAGCGGCGATGAAATAATCCTTAGGGGGATAGGAACCGGGAACTGGCTATTGCAGGAGGGCTATATGATGAAATCGTCGGAGGTGGCAGGTACACATACTTCCTTCAGAAATAAGCTTATAGAAACGATCGGGGCCGAACGGACGGATACATTTTATCAATCGTGGCTGGATAATCATTTTACCCTGACCGATGTTGACAGCATGAAAGCATGGGGCTTTAACAGTTTGCGGGTAGCCATGCACTATAAATGGCTTACCCTTCCAATTGAAGATGAACCAGTGGCGGGACAGGATACATGGCTTGAAGAGGGTTTTATAAGACTGGACAGTTTGCTGGACTGGTGCGCTGACAATCAGATGTATTTGATTTTTGATTTGCACGGTGCGCCGGGAGGACAAGGTAAGGATGCAAATATTTCGGATTATGATTCCGAAAAACTATCGTTATGGGAAAGTTCGGAAAACAGGAGGAAAACCGTAGCGCTCTGGAAAAAAATAGCGGAGAGGTATGTGAACGAGATATGGGTTGGCGGATACGACCTGATTAATGAACCCAATTGGGAACTACCCGGAGGTAGCCTGCTTAAACAATTATATGTTGATATCACCAATGCGATCAGGGAAGTTGATAATAATCACATGCTAATCATCGAAGGTAACTGGTTTGCCAATGATTACACCGGACTTACGCCTCCCTGGGATGATAACATCGTATACAGTTTCCATAAATACTGGACCTACAATACATTGAACGAACTTAACTTCATTCTGGAAATTCGTAATAATTATAATGTCCCTATCTGGCTTGGAGAATCAGGCGAAAACTCAAACACCTGGTTCACCACACTGATAAGTCTGTGTGAAGCCAATCAGATCGGATGGTCATGGTGGCCGGTTAAAAAAGCAGGGATTAATAATATACTTCAGGTTGCCGAGAGCCCAACTTATAATAACCTGATGTTGTATTGGAAAAACGGAACACCTAATTTTACGGCAGATCAGGCCTTTAATGCAGTTATGGATTGGTCAGACAATCACAGGATAGAGAATTGCATGGTCAAACGTGATGTAATTGATGCCATGATACGTCAGCCTCACACTGACGCGGCAATTCCTTTCAGAACCTATCATCCGGGCGAACCGGTTCATGTAGTAAATTATGACATGGGAAGAAGTTCATCAGCCTACAAAGATTCAGATTCTGCAAATTACCACCTGAATACGAATTCCTACACAAATTGGAATCAGGGCTGGGAATACAGAAATGACGGAGTGGATATTGAAAAGTGCAATGATTCATATGCAGGAGGAATCGGATATAGTGTCGGATGGACCCTGACAGGTGAATGGCTGCAGTATACGATCGAAACGGATTCGGCAGCAGCTTATACATTAACATTACGGACAGCCTCCCAGGAGGCCAATCCGGGGATCATCCGGTTTACGGTTGACGGAACGGATGTCAGCGGGCCTATTAATCTGCCTTCCACCGGAGCATGGAATAGCTGGAGTTCGACATCGGTGAACAATATTATCATCCCTGAAGGGAATCATAAGATCAGGCTCATTTTTGAACGAGGTGGCTCAAATATCAATCTTTTTAGTTTTACTAATCCTGTAGCAGTGACTTCGGTCCCTTTCAACTATCTCTATTCCGAAACTAATGCTTCCGGAAATGAAATAGCAATTACCCTGAATAAACAGATTACCAGTTTTCTTGCTCAGCCGGGTAATTTTCAGGTGACTGTGAACGGGGTACAACGGTCGGTGACTCAGGTGGCATTGGATCCGAATAATTCCGGTAAACTGGTGATTTCGTTGTCTTCCCCGGTGAGTTATGGACAGGAGGTGAAGATCAGCTATCAGGGCAATTATATACAAAGCGGTGCATTATGGCTCACTGCTTTTACTGAAAAGGTTGTAAAGAATAACCGGCCCAGCCGTATTACGATCCCTTCAAGTATTGAGGCCGAAGATTATTTTATTAACAATGGTTTTCAACTGGAAAATTGTACGGATATCGGAGGAGGCAAAAACATTGCCTTTGCCAATAACGGCGATTACCTGGATTATCTCATAAACGTACCCGAGGCGGGAAATTATCAGATAATGTTCAGGGTTGCTTCACAGTATTCCAATGGCGTTATAAGCATAAGGGTATCTACCGGAGCTGCTTATGAGATCATAGGCTCTCTGAGTGTTTCTAATACAGGCGGCTGGCAAACCTGGACCAATCAGAGCGTTGTGGTAAACCTTCCCGCCGGAGAAGTAACATTCCGGTTATATTCCGCAGCGGGGGAATACAATATCAATAAATTCACCTTTTCTTCAGTTACCACGGTTTCGGAGTCGAACCCTCAGGAAGTATTTGAGATATTTCCCAACCCCGGAAACGGACATTTTAAGGTGAGACTATCCAATGAAAGGGTTGAAAACAGGGAGCTGATAGTAAGTGATATGACCGGCAGGGTAGTGCATAAAGAATATATTTCAGTAAGAGGAGATGAAATCCACGAACTTAACCTGAGCCATTTGCCCCGAGGCATATATCATATCCATTATAATTCCGGCAGGGGAGGGATTCCAAGGAAGGTGATAATTGAGTGAAAAAGTTTTGTAGTCTCCTGACTACTTGCATCAATTCTGCCTTGTACTTGGCAGACTTATAAGACATCAATAAGCGTTATATTTTCCAGCTTTTTGAAATGAAAATGAGTGAAAATCTCTTATGACAGTTCAGCACCCTAGCAAACTAAAAATGCTTGCGGCGTTTATTGCAATTTATTTTGTTTGGGGTACCACCTACCTTGCAATTAAATATGCAGTTGAAACGATACCACCTTTAATGATGATGGGGATGAGGTCGCTTCTTGCGGGCGTTGTATTGTACACTTGGGGAAGATTACGTGGAGATGTGAATGTTACCCGTAAGGAACTCCCGTCTTTGATATTGATTGGATCCCTCTTTTTTCTGATTGGTCATGGCGTGTTGGCATGGGCACAACAAACGGTACCATCGGGTGTTGCAGCGCTTCTGATAGCTTCTGAGCCAATCATCATCGCACTTTTTGAGCCGTTGTTCACAAAGGAAGGCAGGGTGGGGAAACGTACAGTGCTTGGGATGCTCATCGGCATAAGCGGAATTGCCGTCCTGGTATTGCCGCAAGGGCT
>DATAEX010000278.1:0-3230 GCA_036257765.1 Bacteroidales bacterium | reverse complement strand
AAATCTACAAAAACAAGGGATATAGTGAAATGCTTGTTGCCGGAGGGCCACGTGTAGCGACTTCCTTTCTGAAAGAAAATCTGATTGATGAGATATGGCTCACCATTGAACCGCATGTTTTTGGTACCGGAGGAAGTTTTGTTACAGAAGAAAAACTGGATATCCGGTTGGAGCTGATCAGTACGGAAAGAATGAATGACAATGGAACATTGCTACTTAAATACAATGTTGTTAGCTGAATTTATTTAGCCTATTTTTTAATTTTAATCGTATTTTTACGAAATACATTTCGTATATTTGCGAAGTACTAATTAATATTAATTTATGGCATATCCTATAAGTTCTGACTATAAAGCAGATGAAATTACTCTTGCGCGGTTTGCAAAAGCGCTGGGACATCCTGCCCGTGTTGCTATAATGAAGCAACTGGCATCCATGTCGGATTGTTGTTTTACAGATATATTAAACGGACTGCCCATTTCACAGTCAACTGTTTCACAACATCTTAGCGAACTAAAGGATGCTGGGCTCATAAAAGGGAATATTAATCCTCCGAGGGTTCTTTATTGTATTAATGCAGAAAACTGGAAGAAGGCAAAAGAGCTCTTTCAATGTTTTCTGGATGAACTAAAATCGCGTGGCGATCATGTTTGCTGCTAATATTTTTGCTTTAATATTTAAAGAAATAGCTTACTAGTTCTGAAAATTCAAATCTATAATTATATGAATCCAAATGATTTAAAACTTATTGTCAGGGAAAAATACAGTGAAATTGCCGGGCAATCTAAAAAGCAGAACGAAACCTCATGTTGCGGGGCAAGCGGTTGCTGCTCATCCGTTGATTATACTGTTTTTAGTGAAGCGTACGACAAACTCGAAGGTTATAATCCGGAAGCTGATTTAGGATTGGGTTGCGGAGTACCCACAGAATTTGCTAAAATAAAAAATGAGGACACAGTTGTAGATCTTGGTTCCGGTGCCGGTAATGACTGCTTTGTGGCCAGAGCACTTGTAGGTCAGAGTGGCAGAGTCATTGGTATCGATATGACCGAGGCAATGATCAATAAGGCGAGGGAAAATGCTGAAAAACTGAAATATACAAATGTTGAATTTCGTCTGGGTGATATAGAGGATATGCCTCTGGAGCCTGGCATAGCTGACGTGGTTATCAGCAATTGCGTGCTGAATCTTGTCCCCGACAAAGTTAAAGCTTTCAGTGAGGTTTACAGAATATTAAAACCTGGTGGTCATCTGTCTGTATCCGATATCGTATTAAAAGGGGGATTACCCGATAAAATTAAACAAGCTGCCGAAATGTATGCAGGATGCGTTTCAGGAGCCATGCAGATGGATGATTATCTGAACATCATGCGGGAAGCAGGATTTATGAATGTGATGGTTCAGAAAGAAAAATCGGTTCCCCTTCCCGATGAAATTTTAAAAGACTATTTGTCAGAGAATGAAATAGACGAATACAGGAGCTCCGGTGCGGGAATATCGAGTATTACAGTATATGCCGAAAAACCTTATAGCCATTTTTACCGTGGGTGAAATGATTCTCTGCACCTTCTCAAACAGATTTTGAATGGAAGAATTCAGCATTCAAGACCATGGAGAGCGTGATTATTGATAGATTGCGAACTAATCTATGAGATTAATTGTAAATTATTAGTAATTCCTTTCAAGACTATCTATAAAATCATCGGACACATTATGAGAAATATTAACCGGATATTGGCACGAGTCATAATCTTATTGGCTGTTTCCGCAGGATCATTGATCAAATCAAATGCACAAGATTTTCTGACTCCAGGCGACAACCTTGTAACTGAGAACATACCATCGCTACCTGCATCCTATGTGACCGAGGTAAAGAACTATACTGAGGCCAGGTATGCAACGCATACATCATGGCATCCGTTACGAAAGGAAATGTTGATAACAACACGTTTTGCAAACAGTCTTCAGATACATTATGTCAAGATTCCGGGTGGTAGCCGCCAGCAACTGACTTTTTTCGAGGAACCGGTAAGTGAAGCTTCATTTAACCCCGTGAACGGCGATTATTTTCTTTTTTTAAAAGATGTGGGTGGCGATGAATTTGATCAGATTTACCGCTTTGATATGGCGGATAAGAAAATTTCAATGCTTACAGATGGAAAAAGATCGCAAAACGGTGGCATTATCTGGAGCGAAAAAGGTGACAGAATGGTTTATGCTTCCACAAAAAGGAATGGACAGGACAGGGATATTTATTTAATGGATCCAATGGACCCCGCGTCTGATAAGCTCCTTTCGGAAAATACAGGAGGAGGATGGTACGCAGTCGACTGGTCACCGGATGATTCAAAAATTATGACCGAAGAATTTATTTCGGTTAATGAAACGCGACTTTACCAGGTCGATGTCAGAACCAGCAGTAAGACCCGTTTGATCCCTGAACAGGATGAAAGATCCACGTTTCATGGAGTATCTTATTCAAAGGATGGTAATGGGATATACCTTATAACAAACAGGGAAAATGAATTTAATCGGTTAGCTTATTACGATCTTATTACGAAGAAGTTGAAGTATATTACCTCATCAATTAATTGGGATGTTGAAGCTGCTGATGTTTCCAAAGATGGAAATTCTGTTGCATTTGTTACCAATGAAAACGGTATGTCAAAACTATATATCCTGTCCACTGCTTCTAATAAATTTGAGGAGGTTCCGGGAATACCAACAGGGGTTATTGAGACAATTGACTGGGCAGGAGATTCAAAATCGCTTGGAATTTCAATTACAAGCTACAATTCATCCGGCGACGTTTATGAATATAATACAACTACAAACCAAATTACACGATGGACGGAAAGCGAGCTCGGCGGTATGGACGCATCCAGTTTGCAGGAACCCCGGCTGATCACATGGAAGACTTTCGATGGTAAAACAATATCAGGTTACCTCTATAAAGCATCAACAAAATTTACAGGGAAACGGCCGGTAATCATTAACATACATGGAGGTCCCGAGGGACAGTTTACACCTGCATTTATCGGTCGTTCAAATTTCTATTTGAATGAACTTGGAGTTTCCATGATCTTTCCTAACGTGCGTGGTTCAACGGGATATGGCAAAACATTCCTGGATCTGGATAACGGAATGAACAGAGAAAATTCAGTGAAAGATATAGGTGCTTTGCTCGACTGGATAGCCGCTCAACCTAATCTGGATAAGGACAGGATCAT
>DATAEX010000277.1:0-1554 GCA_036257765.1 Bacteroidales bacterium | reverse complement strand
TGAACCGGTTGAAATCCTGCGAACCTTTTATATTCAGCGATTTGAATTTGCTGAAAGATTTGGCCTATTTCAAAATGAAGATAATGACCATCACTGATAAACCAAGCAAAAATCCTGAATAAACTTCAGCCGGAGTATGTGCTGAAAGCTTTAATCTTGAATACGCTATTAATCCTGATAAAAAAATAGACACGATTAGAAAAAGCATAAGATCAGAATTAAACCTGAATGAAAGCATCAGTATAAGTCCGGTCAACCCTCCCCAACCTACAAGATGTGCGCTTATTTTCCAGAAGTAACACAATGCAGTGAGCAATATCATTGAAATACAGGCAGCAAAAATAAATCGCTGATATATGACACTTACGGGAAGCTGCTTGATGAAGAAATAGGACGCAAGGTAAAATATAAGAGTGAGATAAAGTGGCATAAGGCGTTCGCGCCGTTCAGAGAAATGAAGATTGCCGGAAAGGCCAAAAAAATAAAACAGCGGAATCATCGCTGCCGGTAATAAAAGAGTAAAAATGAAAACAGATAAGTAAATGAATTGCCTGTACCGGAGGTCAATTTCAGCTGCATAGGTTCCTGAATTGCTGATAACAAGAAGGCCCAGAATTGGAATTACCAAAGGATGCGCCATGTATGAAATTAAAGTGGCAAATTTTTTCTCCATAAACTCTATAACTCTTTTCGCATACGTGCCACCGGAATATTTAGTTGTTCACGGTATTTGGCAACAGTTCGGCGGGCTATATGATATCCTTTTTCTTTAAGAATTTCTGCTAACCGGTCATCAGTAATAGGATGACGTTTATCTTCCGATTCAAGGCAATCCTGAAGTATCTTTTTGATTTCACGCGTCGATACTTCTTCTCCGGATTCGGTCTGCATTCCTTCTGAAAAGAAATACTTCAATGCCATTATACCAAAGTTGGTTTGAATGTATTTACTGTTAGCTACACGGCTGATAGTTGAAACATCGAGCCCAGTTATATCAGCGATATCTTTAAGGATCATAGGCCTTAACTTGGTTTCATCGCCTGTTTTAAAATATTCCTCCTGATAATTGATTATTGCATTCATAGTAACGAGGAGGGTGTTTTGCCGTTGTTTTATTGCATCAATGAACCATTTCGCAGAGTCAAGCTTCTGTTTTACAAAGCTCAAAGCTTCCTTATCACTTTTTGTATTATTCCCCTTATTATGCTGGTAATTCTGAAGCATCTCATTATATGTCTTGCTTACTTTAAGCTCGGGCACGTTCCGGGCATTAAGGCTTAACTCAAGTTCACCATCATTATTTTCAAGAATAAAATCGGGTATTATGTGACCATATCCTTTGTTTTGGGGATCAGTATAAGCACTGCCGGGTTTAGGATTCAATTTAAGAATTTCATCGAGTGCGTCTTTCAGTTGTTCGTCTTTAATATTGAGCCTGGTAAGGATTTTATCATAATGCTTGCGTGTAAATTCCGGGAAAAAATCCTTGAGAATTCTATGTGCAAGCTGAATTACAGGATCATCCATTTCCTTAGCCTCAATTTGAAGGATCAG
>DATAEX010000274.1:0-3383 GCA_036257765.1 Bacteroidales bacterium | reverse complement strand
ACATTCCCATTGAATCAAATCGACAAGATGAGTAGTGACATCTACGATACCTTCGCCCTGCTGGGCAACATCAAAAAACCATGCAGGTCTTTTCAGAGCGGCGCCCGAAACGAATTTATAAAAATGGTGAATGCTTTCTTTAGTCACAGCGGGATTTTCAGGGCTTCCTTCTTCAAGTTCCCCAAACAGGTCTTTGTCGAGTGAAAATTCTCTTTGCAAGATGGTGGTGATCTCGCTTCTTTCAGTCATAATATCATACAAAATGAGCCCTTTCTGACCGGCTGTTTCAAAAGCTGACCTGAGAATATCGAAGTCTTCCTTGTTTATAGCCATGGGTTTATCCGAAAGAACATTAAAACCCGCATCAAGGGATGCCTTGATATATTCCGTTTTCTTCCCGTTATTTCCTGCGAGAACCACCACGTTACCTTTCTTTTCTTCAAGCATTTTTTGAAAGAAATCAGGTCCCTGGTAAACTACCTGGTTCCAATGTGTCGGATTTTCAGTGCGATGATTATAACCGTCAATACGATTCAGATGATCTTGTAAATCCGGATTTTCATCCGCATATACATAAACATTCGAATCAATATTGGCATACATTGTTTTTTGCACAAGTGCTGCATGAAAATGACCCGGATCGAGGGTAACCAGTTTCACCATCTCATTTTCGGATTGTTTTGCCTTGCAGGCGCATAAAATGAAAAGAACCGTCAGAATTTGTGGTTTATATATCATTTGGTATTCAGTTAAAATCAAATATCAAAATAGCAATTAAATCTCAAATGACTATTCAACAAATCGCTAAATCAACAAATAATAAAAAAACACCCTCCAGAATTGTTATTTTCTGAAGGGTGTCATTATAGAGACGTGGGACACGCAAGATCCTTGCGCCTCCCATTTGTAAATAACGTCTCTACATGCCGATGTATGTTAACATCCTACGGTCATCTACGGCATTATGAAATCTTTATATCCCTCGACGGCTTTACTTTTGCATCATCCTTTTTGGGAATCATTATTTGCAGGATACCGTCTTTATGTGTAGCAGTGATTTTATCAGCATTTACGGTATCAGGCAATGTGAAAGAACGACTGAATGAATAATAACTGAATTCTTTCCTCATTACTTTGTCTTCATTGCCTTCCTGCTTTTCTTCCTTTTCAGATGAAACAGTCATTACGTTGTTGTCAAGGTTTATTTTAAAATCCTCTTTATGCAGCCCTGGTGCTGCGACTTCAATCCTGTAGTCATCCTTGCCTTCAACAATATTTACTGCAGGAAGACTACGTCTGGTTTCGTTTTCAAAGAACCTGGGAAAAATCTCACCGTTGAGAAATTCTTCTACCAGATTCGGCCACGCAGTTGATGTTCTTAATGAAGGTAACATAACTATTTCCTCCCAACAATTTTAGTTTGACATTTGTTTTCGAATTTCAGTTAAGAATATTCAAAATAAATGCCAGTCCATTTATATGTCATAATGGCATTAAAACAATGTCAAATCGACAGACAAAATGACAGGTCAGATACTCTCAAGCCAGGCTATGAATCTTTCCACATCAGGATTGTAGGTATAATAATCCTTTGAAAGATCCTTCCCGTTTCCGTCTATGATTGCATAAAGTGGCAAAGCATTTGAATTGAACCGGGCAATTTGCAAATCCTGGTTTTTTCTGCCTATTGTGTTTTTAACCTTTCCATCAACCTTTGAAGTAGTCCAGTCCGATTCAGGAAGCCTGGTTTTATCGTCCGTGTATAGCGCCAATACGATGAACTTTTCCTTTAATATTTTCAATACCCTTGGATCTGACCATACTTCGGCGTACATTTTCTTGCAGTTTGAACAGGTATGGCCCACAAAATCAACCAGCACCGGTTTATTCTGCTCACGCGCGCATGAAAGTGCTTCTTCAAAATCGAAGTAGCCATTCAGTCCATGAGGTAAAGTCAGAAAATCTGCAAAGCTGGGAATATTACATAGTGTTTGCGAAGATTCTGAAGCAGTGCCAGCCACCGCAACAGTTTTAGTCGGTGGTGGCAGAATAGTCGATAATCCCTTAAGCTCGTTACCAAACAATCCGGTAAAAAGGTATAATGAAAATGACAAACTGGCGACTGAAATAAATAATCGAGGCACACCAATATGTGGTAATTCACTGTCGAGGGGCAGGCGTATTTTACCCAGAAGATAAATGCCAAGAAGGGTAAAAATCACAACCCAAATGCTTATGAAAAGACTGCGACTGATCAGGTTAAGATGATATGACTGGTCGATTTTTGCCAGAAAGTAAATTGAAAACGCCAGCATGATAAATGCAAAGAATACCTTTATTGCATTGAGCCAGCTGCCGGATTTTGGCAATCCCTGGAGCCACGAGGGAAATATTGCAAACAAGGTAAATGGCAAAGCGAAAACAACTGAAAATCCCGCCATACCGATAACCGGTTCCAGAACTTCACCCTGTGATGCTTTAATCAATAATGAGGCAACAATTGGACCGGTGCATGAAAACGACAGTATTGCCATGGCAAGAGCCATGAAGAAAGCACCAAGGTACCCTCCGCGATCCGCCTGGCGATCTACTTTATTGGCGAAACCCGAAGGAAGAGTAATCTCAAACATTCCAAAGAATGACGCAGCAAGTATTATAAAAATGAGGAAAAAAATCAGGTTAGTCGCCCAATGAGTTGTAAAATTATTAACGGCATTAGGGTTTTTGAAAACCGCTACAAGGACTCCTATTAAAGTATACAGGAAAACTATAGACAATCCGAATATCAACGCTTCGGAGATTGCTTTTGACCTGGCCTTATTGCCTCTTAAAAAATAGGAAACAGTCATCGGTATCATCGGATATACGCAAGGAGTGAGCAAACCACCCAATCCTGCAAGAAGTGATAAAAAGAAAACACCCCATAACGGCTTTTTTGCAGCATTTCCGGCATCAGTTTTTGCAGCGGCAACGTTCACGGTATCCGTAAGGGCAGATCGCGACATGCCTCTGCCTGTATCTGTTGTATGTGTACTTGTATCCGTACCTGTATGTGCATCTGTATCCAGATTATTAGCCTGTTCTTCACTACCGGGCGTAGCACCTTCGATCCCTTTCAGCCTGAATTCAAAATCCTGTTCTCCCAAAACACACTGCATATCACTGCATGTCATATATTCCAGCATCCCGGTGACGATCACACTGTCAGTCACCGTTTTCTTTATTCGTTGTACAAATGTTGCTTCCTTGCCGTGTAGTTCGAGTTTCATATTGAAAATCTTATCGTCGACAACTTCAGGTTGTGGCGATTGGGAAGGTTTTCCGACAGGAGTAAACCCTACCGGATTCTCAAAGTTTATGGACGTTGGTATCGGTCCTCCCTC
>DATAEX010000270.1:0-8334 GCA_036257765.1 Bacteroidales bacterium | reverse complement strand
CCCTTTTTCATCCTTTGCATAATGAGGCCGTTTTCTGCTGGTTGGAATTTCAACTTCCAATATGCTTTTACCTTCTACTATCCATTTTTTAAGATTGTAATCAACTGCAGGTTTGCAAAATACATGGGCAGCTGATTCGGCCATGTAAGCTTCTTCTTCGCTTCGTATGCCGCTTATTTTTCCATTATCCTTCACGCCAATAAGCAATTTACCTCCTTCGGTATTCGCAAAAGCAGAAAATGTCTTCGCCATTTTCCTCGCATTGCTGATCTCAAATTTAAAATCAAGCTGCTGATTTTCCCCTTGTTTGATCAGGTCTTTAACATACCGGGCCGCAGCAGTGACATCGCTTCTCATATCAGGGGGATGTGCTTTCAGCAAAAATAGCTCATAATTTTCTAAATTTTTGTAGCTGTTCATGTATCTATCCGAAGCAAATTGCGTATTAGCTTATAAATCAGAAAACCATGAAAAAGCATTTACACGAAGGGGATTGGAAGTTTTTGATAAAGTTAATCGTACTGTGTACCTTAATTATAGGTCCATTCAGCGCTTTTGCCCAAACAGCTACCATTGAAAGTCAATATAAAGAACATGTGAAAAAAGGAGATACTTACCTTGCTGCAAAAAATTATGCAGCCGCTATGTTTGAATATGAGAAAGCATCCGACCTGATGCCTGATGAAGATGAACCTAAATTAAAAATGCAGAGTATCGAAGCCACATTAGGAATTAACGAATTGGCTGAGGTAAAAAGGAAAGTAGAGCTTGCCCGGCAACAAGAGAAGGAGCAACTCAGAAAGGATGCAGCTAAAGCAACACAGCCCGGACAGCCAGAAACTGTAGTGGCAACCACCGAGACCCAATTAGTACAAACTGCTTCAGATAAGGAAAGTATGCGTAGATCGATCCTTGATTCCTTTGCTGAAGAATTGCGTCAGGCTGAAAAAGGATCCGACCTGAATGCACGCTCGGCCGTTTACAGAAAGATAGCTGAGGCTTTTAAAAAGGCAAATGATGATGAAATGGCTATTCAGTGGCTAAATAAAGCCCTTGCTATCGAAGAAAATCTTGGAAAGGAAACAGAAGCGGCAGAGGTGTATGAACAATTGGCAGACAGTTATTACAATTCCGGAGATTTTCAAAGTTCAATTGAAAATTTTGAAAGATCACTTACCCTTAAGGAAAAAGCAGGCGATAAAGCCGGCGCATCCAATGTTATGTCTGAAATAGCCGGTGTGTATGAAGCCACATATGATTATAAAAACGCCATTGAATTTTATCAGCAGTCAGCAAAGGTCAAAGAAAGCATCCAGGATGAATCAGGACTGAAAGATATTGAAAACAATCTTGGAGATGTGTATTATAAGCAAAAAGTGCTTACAAGTTCAATAATGAGGTACGAAAAAGCGGTTGATATCATAAGAAAACTCGATATGGATGAAGCGCTCGGTTCGGTATACAACAAATTGGGCGTGGCGCATTATGAAATGGGTAACTATGATGAAGCTGAAAAATTTTTTAAGGAATCCATGAAGAACCTTAATGAAAATGGCAACCGGAAAGAGGCATCAATGGCCCTGAACAATCTTGGTAACCTGCTTTTCATCAATAATGATTATACCGAGGCAATAGAATATTATGAACGTTCATTGAATACAAAAAAAGAGGCACGCTATGATTATGGTCAGGCCGTTACCCTCTTCAATTTAGGCAATGCTTACCGGAGGTCAGGTAATCAGGATATGGCTATTAAAAGTTATGAAAAAAGCCGCCGTATCGCTGATAGCCTTAATATTTCCCTGTTATCATCCAAGAATATGAAAGCGCTGGCTGTTTCATACAATGCATCGAAGAATTTTGAAAAAGCCTCTGAATTGGAAGAAGAACTCAGTTCGAAAAATATGGCGAATGTGAGCATTGAAATTCCCGTTTCAGAAAATGAAATGGACCTGGAATTTGATAAGACTCAAAAAATACTGACAAAACTGAATGAGGAAGCACTGAAAAGAAAAGAATCACTTGAATCCGGTGCTGAAAATAAGATGACCGATATGTACATTAACAATATTAACAGTCAGTATCTGAGAGAACAAAGCCGCAACCGTATGCTCATCATCCTGTCGGCCGCATTGGGAACTTTGTTGCTGGGAACTTTATTCCTGTACTACAGGAACAAAAAGAAGTAGTGGAGAATAGGGGAGTCGAACCCCTGACCTATTGCATGCCATGCAATCGCTCTAGCCAACTGAGCTAATTCCCCAAAATTATTTACGATTTACGATTGACGATTTAAAATTTATGATTGACGATTGACGATTGAATTTACGATTGACTATTTATGATTGATTATGATTTACGATTTCTTCGATTAAATCTGTGAATTGCGCAATTTCCGATTTTAGAATTACGAATAAATCAGCGAATCTGCGGCAATGTGAGATTCGCAGGCAAAAGTATTAAAATAAAAATTTCCGTCCAAAAAAACCTATTTCATTTTTTATCGTATCAGAATACGAATGCGGTTCAAACCCGCTCGATTCAGCTAACTTAAACTATAGTGCAATGAAAAGGATATCAGGTATACTTTTTCCCATATTAATTTTATTTGCATGTTCTTCTCCTGAAAAACTTCTGCAAAAAGGGAATTATGATGGCATTATTGAAAAATCCGTTAAAAATCTCATTAAAAAGCCCGAAAGCAGTGAAGATGCCATGATGCTGGATAAAGCATATAAGCTTGCCAACGAGAGAGATCTGGAGAGGATCAAATATCTTAAAACAGAAAATAATCCCAACACATGGGATGAAATGCTCAGTTTATACAGCAATCTGAAGAACAGACAGGCATCGGTGCGGAGGGTGCTGCCGCTTCACATTGGTAATGAAACCATTCAATATCAGTATGTGGATTACGATGCTGAAATTGTTTCCGCTAAGCGAAAAGCGGCCGATTATTATAATTCCCACGGGCGGAAGCTTATGGAAAACAAAGACAAGGAATCCTACAGGCAAGCCTATTATGAATTGGTCAGAGCTAAGGATTATTCCGGAGATTCCTATTACGACCTTGATCAGATTATAAATGAGGCCCGGTATCTGGGCATGAGCAGGGTGCTTATCAGTGTGGTAAATAAAACTATAATTAACCTCCCTCAGGAATTTTCCGAAAGTCTGGTTGCGGTGAATGCCAGGGAACTCAACAGCGAATGGGTGGAATATTACACACGCAAAATGGATGACAATGTTAAATACGACTATTATATAGATATCATTCTTCAGACTATAAATGTTTCTCCTGACCTGACCAAGGACAGAGACTTTATCGAAAAGAAAAAAATTGATGACGGCTTTCAGTATGTGTTGGATGCAAAAGGTAATGTAATGAAGGATACTGCCGGTAATGATATTAAGCTCAGAAAATATAAAGAAATTCAATGTACTGTTATTGAGACAAAGCAAATGAAGGATTGTAATATAACCGGTGAGATCGAGTTTATTTCAGCCAATCCTCAGGCTTTACTAAAAAAACAACCTGTTGCGGCAGGTACCCATTTTGAATATGTTTCGGCCAGGGCTATTGGTGATGTAAATGCGCTTTCGGAAGAAACAAAAAAAATGATCGAGGCCGAGCCGATGCCATTTCCTAACGATATCCAGATGATACTTGACTGCACCGAGGCATTGAAAAAATCCATCCACGATGCTGTTAATTATAACAGGGGCACGCTAAGGTAAGATACTCATTTTTGCGTAATTTTGCTCCCTTGCAACAACGGTCAGGCATGAAATTATAATGTCAGACCGTTAATGAAATTGTATGGGAGCTTATATCAACCGGACTGAGCCTGAACAGGCTGTACTTGTGGGTGCAGCGCTTGAAGATCAGTCCTATTCAAAAGTAAAGGAATACCTGGAGGAGCTGGCTTTCCTTGTGGAAACTGCGGGCGCAGTTCCTTTAAAAACATTCATTCAGCGACTCGATTCGCCAAATACACGGACTTATATAGGAAGTGGTAAGCTTGAGGAAATCAGGCAATTTACATGTGAAAATCCCACAGATATCATCGTATTTGACGATGAGCTTTCGCCAAGTCAGGTAAGAAATATTGAAAAAGAATTAGGCATAAGGACCCTGGACCGGACAAATCTTATACTGGACATTTTCGCAAGAAGGGCTCAAACAGCTTATGCAAAAACACAGGTTGAACTGGCGCAATATGAATATCTGCTGCCCAGACTAGCCGGGATGTGGACACACCTTGAAAGACAACGTGGAGGTATTGGACTCAGGGGTCCTGGCGAAACCGAAATCGAAACCGACCGTCGAATCATCCGCACAAAAATTGCCCTGCTGAAAGACCAGCTTGAAAAGATCGACAAGCAAATGATCACGCAGCGAAAGAATCGTGGCAAGCTGGTAAGGGTAGCTCTTGTCGGTTATACTAATGTCGGCAAATCAACCCTTATGAACCTGCTCAGCAAATCAGATGTTTTTGCAGAAAATAAATTATTTGCCACCCTTGATGCCACCGTTAGAAAAGTTGTAATAGGAAACCTTCCATTCCTTCTGTCAGATACTGTCGGATTTATCAGAAAACTCCCGCATCATCTTGTAGAATCATTCAAGTCCACGCTGGATGAAGTGCGTGAATCTGATCTATTAATTCATGTTGTTGATATTTCACATCCGGGCTTCGAGGAGCAGATCTCTATTGTTAATCAGACTTTACAGGAGATAGGAGCAGGAGACAAACCGATTTTCGTTGTATTTAATAAGACAGATGCTTATTCCTACATACGAATGGATGAAGATGACCTGTCACCGAAACACAAAGAAAATCTGACACTTGAGGAATTGAAGAACAGCTGGATAGCCAAAACTAATTCACCATCCATATTTATCTCCGCACTTAAGAAAGACAACATAGAAGACCTAAAAAAGCTTCTTTACGAGAAGGTAAAGGCTATTCACATTACCCGTTATCCGTACGATGACTTTCTTTATTAAATAAGCTTATTTTCAAAAAGGTATTCTGCAATCTGAATGGCATTTGTAGCAGCACCTTTGCGAAGATTATCAGAAACCACCCACATATTCAGGGTTTTTGGCTGGGATTCATCCCGCCTTATCCTGCCCACAAAAACTTCATCACGGTTATGTGAAATAATGGGCATTGGATAAACATTATGCTTTGGATCGTCCATCACAACCACACCAGGGGTATCTGAGAGAATCTTACGGATTTCGGCTACATCAAAGTCCTTTTCAAATTCTACGTTAACAGCTTCGGAATGACCACCTACAACAGGAACCCGTACAGTAGTTGCTGTTACCCGGATTGAATCGTCTTCCATAATTTTTTTGGTCTCGTTAACCATTTTCATTTCTTCCTTGGTATAATCATTATCAAGAAAGACATCAATATGCGGAAGTATATTCATATCGATCTTATGTGGATATGCCATTTCACCGTTACGTCCCATACGTTCGTTCATAAGCTGATCTACAGCTTTTTTACCTGTACCTGTAACCGACTGATACGTAGAAACCACTATCCTCTTCACTTTATATTTTTTATGCAATCCGGATAGCGCGACAACCATCTGGATTGTGGAACAATTTGGATTTGCAATTATTTTATCATCTTTTGACAGGACATGAGCGTTAACCTCAGGAACAACCAGTTTAATAGATGGTTCCATGCGCCATGCAGATGAGTTATCCACAACCGTGGTACCGACAGCTGCGAACTTTGGAGCCCACTCTTTTGAAGTGCTGCCTCCGGCTGAAAAAATTGCGAGATCCGGCTTTTTGTCGATTGCTTCCTGCATTCCGATCACCTTATATTCTTTCCCCTTGAATGTAACTTCTTTGCCAACAGATTTCTCAGAAGCAACAGGATAGAACTCAGTGACAGGAAAACAACGATCCTGGAGAACCCTGATCATCTGGGTTCCTACGAGGCCAGTAGCACCGACAACCGCAACTTTCATTTTACATATGAATTAATTAATTCGAAATACACCATAAAAAAAGAGAATATTTCAAAAGATTTTTTATTTCACCGCAGAGATCATATGTATGTACAATAAGCGGCTGGTAATTACCTTTTTATGGTAAAGTACTTAGCCTTTTTATCGCCATCTATATGAAACCTTAAGCAAAAAATCTTTTGGAACATTCTCTTTGTTTTGTCTTTGCAATGGACTAAATTTCCCATTGTCAGTTGCAAAATTCGGAAAAAAAATGACTTTCGGAAATGTTAAAGGACTTTTTTTCATTATTTCTTTATCATTTTTAGTAAACTTCCTTAAATCTTGTCCTCTCAGCGGTCAGGATGTTGAACCACAACCCTATGATATCATTATTAGTGAAATTATGGCCGACCCCTCACCTGCCCGCTCCCTTCCCGAATTGGAATATATTGAGTTATTTAACAGGTCATCACAAGCGATAAATCTGCTAAACTGGTCAGTAATTATGGGAAATCATGAAATATTCCTTCCTGAATTATTTATAAAGCCAGGGGAATATATTGTAATCACTGACTTTTTAATTGACAGCACGGCACATTTCAATTGTAAAACAATCTGTATCGAAATGCCGTACATTACAAATACTGGACAAGTTATCTCAGTTATGTCACCCGAAAAATCTGTAATTCATTCAGTAAATTTCTCTGATGAGTGGTACAAAGATCCTGATAAGGATGAAGGCGGGTGGTCCATTGAAATTATTGATCCCGATAATCCCTGTGGCGGAAAGAAAAACTGGCATGCATCCGTTGACTCAGATGGCGGTACACCAGGTGAAAAAAATTCGGTCTATATGCCAAATCCTGATTTATTGTCGCCAATACTATTAAATGCTTCACTTATTAGTGATACTCTTGTGCTTCTGCACTTCAATGAATCGCTATATTATCCGGGACTCAACTTATGCAGCTTGTATTCAGTTAACAACGGGTTCTATCATCCGGACTCCGTTATTCCGATTGAACCCGGTTTTAGGGATATTTTGCTTCAATACAACGCGAAGTTTAAGCGCGGAACAATTTATACCGTTACCATGCGCGAAGATTTCAGGGATTGCGCAGGAAATGAACCTGCTGACAACATGTTTGTACCATTTTCTTACTCGGGGATCGCCGAAAAATCAGATTTGGTTATAAATGAAGTTCTGTTTAAGGCTGCAAATAATGAAGAATTTGTTGAGGTTTTCAACAGATCAGATAAAGTAATAGAATTATCATCTCTGACACTTTCAATTGCCAACGAATCAAATGTAATTTACAAAACTATCCATCTTGCTGAATATCCGGTTTCTGTTTTCCCAAAGCAATATGCTGTGGTTTGCCGAAGTCCGGATGATCTGATCGCCCGTAACAACAAGGCTAATTTAAGGTCTCTGCTGGAACAACCGGCTTTCTTTTCATTACCCGACGAAGGTGCCTTACTTGTACTGGCTGATAACGAAGGAAATAGCATCGATGAATTTTCGTACAATAAAAACATGCATTATGAATTGATTTCTGAGACAGCCGGCATATCACTTGAACGTGTAAATTCCGAAATACCTTCCGATAATCCTGATAACTGGCATTCCGCATCTTCGGTGTCAGGATTTTCCACTCCGGGTTTTTTCAATTCCCAGTCTATGAGTGAATCCGACGAGAACCTGATTTTAATGTCACCTGAAATTCTTTCTCCCGATGGTGATGGTGTGGATGACGAAATTGTGATTCAATTCCGTTTCAAAGAACCCGGTTGGACGGGTACAGTCCAGATCTACACCCTGAACGGGAATAAAATAAGGACACTTATCGCCAATTCCCTGTTAGGTACAACAGAATTTTTAAGATGGGATGGGAAAGATGATGAAGGTAATTTCGCTGTAATTGGCTTGTATTTGGTTCTTGGAGAATTTTTCAGTTCAGTGGGTGAAATCAAAAATTTCAAGAAAGTTATACCGGTAGTCAATAAATAACCATCAAAATAACTAAATTCATAGCGTATTTAAATTTCAAGGACGTTCAATGAATATACCAGTCGAAAATCAGGAAAGATCTCTTTTGATATACAAGGGTGCTTTCACTGTTAATCTCATCTCCATTCTGGGAAATCAGATCAGACTTCTGCCCGAAATCGATTTCAGGATAGTTCAGAAAATTTTCAGGATCTTCATGGAATTGACTCAAAATGTATCTTATTATTCAGCCGAAACTGTAAGTGTTAAAAGTGGAGTATCGTGCGGAAGTGGTTGGGTATCTGTTCAGGATTACGACGATCATATGATGGTAACCACAGGAAACAGAATTTTGCCTGAACACG
>DATAEX010000249.1:0-2276 GCA_036257765.1 Bacteroidales bacterium | reverse complement strand
AAACAGCTTCAGTGTTTCCGGATCAGGCAAGACGGTAATTGTAACAGGATCCAACATGTCAGGCAAAAGTACTTTTCTGAGAACAATAGGGGTTAATTCAGTACTGGCATTTGCAGGCGCTCCTGTTTGTGCAGAATCGTTCATTATCTCACATGTTCAGGTCCTTTCAAGCATGAGGATTTCCGATTCACTTGAAGATAATACTTCCTCATTTTATGCTGAATTGAAAAAGCTGGCTTCAATAATAAAAATTGCAGAAAACAATCCCAGGTTGCTTCTCCTTCTTGATGAGATATTAAGGGGTACCAACTCAAATGATCGCTATACCGGTTCAGTAGCGTTGCTTAAACAGCTCTCAGGATACCGGACGGTGGCTCTGATTGCTACTCATGATCTGAAACTTGCCGATCTGGAAAAAGAAATTCCTGATGAAGTAGATAATTATCATTTCGATGTAAAAATTGACGGGGAGGAATTATTTTTCGATTATAAATTAAATCCGGGGATCTGCAGAAGCATGAATGCTTCAATACTTATGAAGAAAATGGGTATAAGGTTGGAGTAGATCATAAGAAAAATAGTAACCTGTTTTTAGACATTTCCGTATCACTTGGAAAATTCAATAACGAATTTTCCTTTTCACAAACTAAAAACAATTTTCATGCGTACCATTTTTTCACTATTAGTAATCCTCTTAGTCCTTGGATTGGGCTCATGTAAGAAAGATTCAAAAGATCCCGCAGCTTGTTCAGGAGCCTGGGCAACAGAAGTTGAAGCTGAAGCTGATGCGGTCAGCGATGCAATGAGCGCTTATTTGGCTGACATGTCAGTAGCAAACTGTAATGCATTCAAAGATGCTTACCTGGATTATATTGACGCACTGGAGCCTTTCCTCGAATGTGAAACCCTGACAGCACAGGATCGCGAGCAAGTACAAGAATACATTGACGCATCAGAGGCAGCTATGAGTGCACTCACCTGTGAATAATGTTCACAATTAAATAAAAAAAGTCGCATCCCGCGGCTTTTTTTATTTTGCTATTTGTCCGAAAGATCCTCATGCGTCTGATTTCCAGAGGCAAACTGCTGTTGAGTAGCAGTTAATTTATGAGTAAGATTGATTTTTGATCCGCCCTCATACCATATCCACCAATTGTAATTCTGAAGGATAGAACTTGTATATACCTCTCCGTTGCCTTTATCAATAGGAAGGCAGACTTCCCTTGTCATCACAATTCCGTTTCCATCGAATTTGCCGAAATAGTCGCCATAAGGATCAGAATTCTTATAGGTAACATCAACAGGTATCCACCCGTAATTTTCGAGAAAAAAGTCAGCCCAGACGTGATAAGTTCCATCGGGCCTGACGGTCACTATGTGACGCGATGGAATGCTCTTATACCTCAACAATGAAATGAATATAGAACTCAGATTTCCGCAATCACCGCCACCGTTTGTAAGCAGTATAGGCAAAGGATGGAGTCCTGTAAGAGGGTTCAGGTATTTAAAGTTCATCGCCACGTATTCATAACATTTCCGGGCATAATCAAGGATATCCGATGAATTTTCCCAGAGCCGGTTGCCGGTTTCCATTATAAAGGGATTTTCCGGATCAATGAAGGGCCCTCTTTTACCTGTGTACAACCGATATATTTCAGAATTCCTGTCGTATGGATAAATGGTTGTAACTCTATTGAAATCGAACTGGATTCTGTTCATTGTCACATCAAAATCATAATAAATCTCCATAGACTGGCTCGGAGGCGGAAGATCCCTGGTTAAAGTCCAGCGTATATAAATATCCTCTGTTTCAGGTACCTTTATCACTTCACCGCCATGGAGGTCAACATTACTTACAGTCTGATACTGGTTAGTCTGAGCCAGTGGCATGACTATCACCATTTTAGTAAGCTTGTGATCACCATTGGAGACTATCGTACGGTTTTTTATATGATAGCTGAAATGCGATAACTGAGCATATAATGGATTCAGGCATATTATGAATGCGACAAACAGAAAAATGTGCTTCATCGTTAAAGCTGAAAATTGTAATGATAAACGGTGATTTTGCCAAAAAACGCTGTAATCTACAGAATATTTTTTCTCAATCGATGTCTCAACATAATATAGATTCAATCCAATTAAGGAATATTTTTAGGCATGCTCCAAAGATTTATCCCAATGAGCATGTTCCCCTATGAGGATCCATCAGGTTTTTGTAGCATGAATGACATTCATGCCATTCGTGAGATTTATCTTTAATCTTGAATTCGTCT
>DATAEX010000248.1:0-7367 GCA_036257765.1 Bacteroidales bacterium | reverse complement strand
CTGATCTCTGCAAGATAAAATTCGCCCCAGCTCAGTAAGCCTCCGCCAAGTACGACCAGCGGCGGATTGAGAGCCTGGAATATATTGTAAATGCCAATGCCTACATAGCGGGCACTGTCAAGTATAATTTCCATGGAAAGGGGATCGCCTGAATCAAGTCCCTGTTTAAGTAGTTTTCCGTCAACCTCGTCATAATTAAAATCTGAAGGCAGGTTTAATTTTGAAGTCTTACCTTCTGCTAACTTTTTGCGAAACAGATGGGGGAGAGCCATACCACAGGCACAGGCCATAAGACATCCACGGTTACCACAGGTGCAGACCAGGTCACTTGAAGGTTCTACAATCATATGTCCGAATTCTCCGGCAGTACCGGTCAAGCCCCGGTATAGCCTGTTGTCGATTATTATTCCGGCTCCGATTCCCGTACTGATTGTTAAAAACACCATGCTTTCATAGCCTTTTCCTGCTCCAAACCTGAATTCTCCGAATGCCTGGGCATTGGCATCATTATCGAGAATCACAGGAATGCTGAAATTCTTCTGAAGCTGATCCCTTAAAGGATAGTTCTTGTAACCTTTAAGGTTGGAAGTGGTAATGATTACTCCGTCTCTGAAGCGGATATGGCCGGCACAACCTATGCCTATGCCAGGTAAATCCGATTCCGTGAAACCATTATCCCTGATCAGTCGTCTGATATTCTTAGTGATCTGCTCAACAAGCTGATTTTCGGGTTTATCCGCATGATCGCAATCGATGCATTTATCGATCATATCACCGGTACTGCTTATGAGCGCCGTGGATAATTTAGTCCCGCCAATATCCACTCCGCAAAGAATTCTTTTCATGATACGGTTTTATAATGTTTGTTCGGTACGAGCTATGATATCATTTTGGGTGTCAGGAGACAACGTAGTGAAAAAGGCGCAATAACCTGCCACCCTGACAATCAGATCGCGATACTTTTCCGGTTCCCTTTGAGCAGCCAGTAAGGTTTCTCTTGATACAATATTGTACTGAACATGCCAGCCTTTCAAATCACCAAAAAATGTGCGAAGCATGGAGATTAGCTTCTTCTTGTCGGTCTCGTTTTTTATGGAAGAGGGCGACAATTTCTGATTAAGCAATACCCCTCCCATAATTTTATTCACGGGAAGTTTCGAAACCGATTTGAATACTGCTGTGGGACCAAGTATATCAGTTCCTGAGGACGGCGAGCTCCCTTCAGCCACTGGTGTAAATGCTTTTCGGCCATCAGGGGTCGCAGGTACTACAGCTCCGTTCGGAACATTTGCAGATATGCTCGATGTCCCGGCATAATAACGACAGCCTATCGGACCTCTGTTATATCGAGTGGTGTGATACTGATCCAGTTCGTTTATAAATTCCAAATATGCATCCTTTAGCAGCAGGTCGACATAATCATCATCGTTTCCGTATTTAGGCGCATAGTTTAGCAGCATTTGCCTGATCCTATCTCCTTCGAAGCCTTCAAAATCATTTTCAATGGCGTCCACCAATTGACGGTTTGATATCCGCCGCTCTTCAAAAACCAGTTTTTTTATTGCGGCCATTGAATTTCCAAGATTTGCAATCCCAACCTGTAATCCGGAAATAAAGTCGTATTTTGAGCCTCCTTCCTTGATAGTTTTTCCGCGTGCAACGCAATCATCAACAAAGGCTGAACACAGAATATCTGGAACGTTTTCTTCAATAGCCGTGTCAACTGCTGCATCTATTTCAACGGTTTTCGCTGCATAATATCTGATCTGGTGTTGCCAGGCTTTATAGAGTTCATCAAAAGTGCTGAAATCAATAAAATTGCCGGTTCCCTTATAAAAGACTTTTCCGGAATACTTATCCAACCCGTTATACATGGATGCAAGGAACACCCTCATCATGTTCAGAAAACTCATTCCCGTACACCTGTATCCCCATTTACCCGGCACAGCGATCTCAATGCATCCTATGGCTGAATAATTATAAGCATCCTCTTTTTCGATCCCCAGTTTTATCAATTCCGGAATAACGATCTCATCGTTGTTGAAAGCAGGCATGCCAAACCCTTTTTCAATAGTTTTAATGCATTCCATCATAAATGCATCACTGATATTCCGGTGAAATCTAACTGATAAATTAGGCTGTGTTAGTTTAATCTTACCCACCGAATCAAGAATCAGGAAGCTTAATTCATTTACCGCATCCGATCCGTCAACTTTTTGTCCGCCGATAGTGACATTCTGATATAAAGGACCTCCGGCAGAGAACTGGGTATGAGACCATGGACGGATCTTATTTATACTCAAGAGTTTGATCCAAGTATTTTTCAGTAATTCGGATGCCAATTCCTTGTCCAGTGTTCCTTTCTTAATGTCGTTTTTGTAAAAGGGATATAGATACTGATCCATTCTCCCGAGTGAAACGGAATGACCGTTACTTTCAATCTGCAATACGAGCTGAACAAAGAAAACAAGCTGAAGTGCCTGGTAAAAATCTTGTGGTGGCTGGCTTGCAATATACCGGCAATTCTTACTTATTGTCTGAAGCTCCGGTTTTCTCTCATAGTTTGTTTCCGATTCACTCATTGACGCAGCCAAGGCGCTGTAACGAAGTATGAATTCACTGAATGCCCTGATGCTTATGGTAAGTGCGGTGTAAAAATGATCCTTTCTGATTCCTTCAGGTTCCGTACGATTAATCTTTTGGTGCAAATCCTCAATCCGGTTGAGATATCCGCCTAATCCTTCGGAAAGTATTCTGTAAAAATTTACTGCAATATGAGCATCGCCCGATGTAAGGTTTCCGGTGGCCTTAATAATAGCCGCATCCTGCAGATCGCGGAGTTCCTGCGACATCAATGCCCTTCCTTTATCATACAGAACCTTGCCTTTCCACCATGCCGCAATTTTTGACAGTTCCTTTTTATGCACGTCAGTTATAAAAAAGGCATCGCCGGGTCTCTTATCCAGCTCGTCCATTTCTTTGGGCAGCCAGTCAACGGCATATTCTGGAAATATCGGGGCAGCTCTGTGACAAGATGATTGATTCCCTATAACGAGCTCACCATCATCAATGAATAGGGTCATATGCCTCAGGGTCTTTTCAAGCGCCAATGCCCGCCTGATAATCACCGACTTGTCTTCGTTTTCACGATAGACTTCAGTATAAAATTTCGCACGCTCCGTGCAAACAGAAGGCTTTGTATTTAATACTTTTTCCCTGAGGAAAGAAATCCTCCGCGTTAATTGATCAGTTTTAGTGATCATTAATTATCCTCCGATCTTTGTTTTGAATCCTTTTAAATGTGCATAAGCCAGATATTCTTTCAATTCACAATGATCGACAGGACGTTTTATATTGAATTCAAAATTTCGTCCGAGCATCCTGTATTTTTCATGTCCGAGTACGTGATAGGGAATAAAATGTATTTCACTAATGCCATGCAAGCTAACCGTATAATCGATCATTTCTAGTATCTCCTCTTTTGTATGGTTAAATCCGGGAATTACCGGGATGCGAATTATTACATGCTCACCGGAATCAACCAGTTTTTTCAGATTCCTCATAATAAGTTCAAGATTTCCGCCGGTATAATTTTTGAATTTGGCACTATTGGTATGTTTTAAATCAACAAGATAAGTATCGATAAATCCCAGGCAACGGTGAATCTTTTTCCATTCTGTGTGAAGTGAAGTTTCTACGGCTACCCGGATTTTTCTTTTTTTCATTTCTTTCAAAAGTGAAATGAGTTCCTCATTTTGTGCCAGAGGCTCGCCGCCTGAAAGTGTTACTCCTCCATTACTTTGAAGATAGAAGGGAAGGTCCTTTTCGATTTCATGAACCAGTTCGGAAGTTGTTTTTTCCTCTCCGATAACGGTCAGTGCCCTGGTCATGCATACATTTCTTAACGCATCAGGACTTGAAATGGCAGAACGGTTTAAGTCATCACATCCCCCGTCATCATTGCATCTCCCGTCATCCTGAGCGGAGTCGAAGGGATGACGAATTCCCGGAACGACCCTGATGCAATCTCCGAATTTTTTGCACAACCTTTCATCAAACATTATTTCGGGAGCAAAGGATTGACTTTCGGGATTGCTGCACCATTGACAATGCAATGTGCAACCCTTATAAAAGATTATGGTTCTGATGCCTTCACCGTCGTGAGTAGAATACCGCTGAATATTAAAAATCATCGTGATTATAATCCAAACAAATATAACAACTTTCGAATAAAAGTCAAAATAATTTCATTCGAAAGTATAATTCCTCCCCCGACCCCCTCCAAAGGGGGACATTCTCACCAGTATTAATTAGTCCTGTATTTAAGATTTTACGGATTGATGAATTGTGAAGCGCTTATCCCCCGCTGGCGGGGGTAGGGGGTGGATAGGACGTAATTGCGCTGTGAGTCGAAGGAGGACGATAAATTTCTAACCCTTCCTGGCAGGTACTAGAAGACCTTTCAGGAAGGGTTAGACTGCACGCTATAATCTGCCATTGCGATCGGAGTCGAAGGATGTCGTCCTTCGACTCCGCTCAGGATGACGGATTTGACCTATTCAAATTCCCGGTAAGCGCCAAAAGTAGCGAGCCGATCCTCGCCAAGTTGTTCAGGGATCGGATAATGGGATTCCTTAAGCATATCACATATCTGAAACCACATATTGGTGCGGGAATATGTCTGGTGAACTTTCTGGAAAGGAACTGAAAGTAAAAGTTCTTTGGCTTTTTCAGGTTCTCCTTTATCAATGAGTAGCTGTACCCTCCGTTCAATTAACCATTCGTCAGGCAGGGCATTAACCTGAAGGAGCCAGTCCTCTCTTTCCTTAATTGTTGAGGAGCCCAGGCTTCGAAGGACTTTATCTCTTTCAATTACGACCTGAGGATGCAATTGCAGCCATCTTTCATTTATCGACCTGTAAGCAGCTGCAGCAGCCTTATTGTCGCCTTTAAGTCTAAGTAACCTAGCCAGCAATGGTTTGGCCATTTCAAAACTGGTTTGTGTCAGAATGTCTATTGCCTGAGAAGTATCTCCACGTCCTGCGAGCCAGGTACCATAATAATATTTCCATTTATCAGCGTCAGGAGTCGCAGTATTTTTAACGGTCCATTCAAAAGCCGTTTTCAGGTCTTCCATTCCTGATGGGGGAGGGTAACTAAATAAATCCGTGAGTTCCGGAACTTTATCCTGTTCTTTAAAGGATTTTTTTAAAGTTTTCCAGAAATCTACGGTTTCAGGTCGCGCCCATCCAAAAAGAGGGATGGAATCATGTGATCGAAGGGTTATGACCGGAACCTTAAGTTTATATATATCCATTTCTTTTTCTGCCGGAAACCAGAATTCAACGTGGTATCTTGTTTCATCCGGCTTCAATTCAAGCTTGATCGATTGATCTCCTATAGGTCCGCCCTGTACTTCAATATAAGGTTCTGTTTTGGCTGTACTCAATGTAGCCCATGAACGGTCACTGCCTGTTCCATAGCTCCATAATTTCATACCCGGAGAAATATTTTCTTCAGCAACATGGTAAAGACCTGAACCGAACGAAGGTGTAAAAACCCCAAAAGCGTTTGCATTTCTTGTGATCCAAAAATATCCGGTCATTTCCTTAATGTCTGATTCATTTTGTGGTCCCTCCGTTTTCCAATCGATTGTATCAATTACTGAAGAATGTGAAAGGACAGTGCCCTGGGGAAAATAGAACCTGGTGTCAGGAGCTGATGGTACAGCTGCATTCGACCACGACATCCACGGATAGGGTTGAGTTCCGGGGTTATGCAATTTTACGCGTTCCGTCAGAAATTGATCCTCCGGTCCCAGTGAGTACTCAACTGACCACTGCATGCCAAACCTGAGTTCGCGCTCGCCGCAGGTTAAATAAGCACGGTCCCCTGAATGCTCAATTTTATAAAGGACCTTTTCATTTTGTGAGGGAGAATGAGATATAGGAAAACTTACTTCAATTCCTCCGGCAACAAAATAAAATCTGGGTAATATACGGGTAGGTCTTATTACATCCGGCACATAAAGAACTTCCCTTCCCGATGTTTTATGTATAATAGACGTCACCTTACCTCCGAGATCCGGACAAATTGTTACTTTTATAAAATCATTTTCCAGAGCAATAAATCTGTAACTCACCGGCACAGGTCTGTTTGCCGTCTCGGAATAACTTAAATATGGATAAACACCATTTGGATCAAATACTGCTGGTATTGGACCAGTCGGTATAAGAGAGTGAGTGAGAATAGTCCTTTCGTAGGTTGTGACTAGAACGGTACTCTGGCTGAAGGAATTCAAAACTAGTAGTACAAGGATGCAAGTGTTAAATATTTTCATATCACATAATTCAATTCGTATAAAATTACCAAATTATTCTTTGCGCGATAACACTGCATCAGTTCCGCAACCATTTTTAATTAATTTGCATCATTTAAAGTATAATGTGGAAACAGAACTTACTGAAGGGAATTATTGTTTATGTAATACGCAATTCAGTTATTCAGAAATATTTAAGTTATGATTTATCTTTTGAGTCTGTTTAGCAAAAAACAGAAAATCGACGTATCTGCTCTGGATACCATAATATATTTCAGGCTCGATGAAAATATTAAAAGGATTATAAGCCAGAAGCTAAAAATTTATGACCCAAAGCATTTTAGCATTTTTGAAGCAGTAGACAGAATGTTCGCGGAAAAATACAGGTTTGTTAAAGGCATAGAAGCATCGCATTGCGGACTGGCGCCCATATTAGGTCCGAGCAACTGTATTAAGGTGTTCATCCCAAAGCATGCAGGCAAAGTAATATTACCACGTTACTTTGAAGGCTTTCCTATTATAAGGATTAACGAACACAATACTCCTACTTACCGCAATATGGTAGATCGTATAAAGAATAAAACGGAAAGCGCATGAAGGCCTTTTTTCACGGATTATTTTTTTTTGCTTTGTTATTCCAGGCATGTGAAAGTGGTGACAACAATCAAAACGGGCTTTTCATTATAGCCGGCAGCATATGTGGATGGTGTGCAGGAACGGATTCTGTAGTTATTACAAGTGAAATAATCACTTTTGAATTTGCGAATTGCGATGTAAAGCTTTCTGAAACAAAAGAAACTGAAGAAAGTGAATGGTCCGAACTTAAGAATTCTATTAATCTGGAAGAATTTAAGAAAATCAACCTGAATACCTGTTACGTATGTGCGGATGGTTGTGATTATTGGGTTGAAATCCGATCGGCCACCTTCCGTCACAGGATCAGATATGGTCAGCAGGATTCTTCAGCTGTTAGTAAAATTCAGCCATTTCTGAGAAAAGTTCATTCCATCAGAGCTTCGTTTAAAACAGGTGAATAGAAAATAGAACA
>DATAEX010000534.1:0-12610 GCA_036257765.1 Bacteroidales bacterium | reverse complement strand
CCTTCACAGTTAACCTTATCTACATCTTTCAGAAGAATTGTTACTTCAACACCATACTGTGCGGATACCAGCAACTTTATAAAAATTGCCGTGCTGCCTTCTGTAACAGGAAACATTTTCAGTAAAACCGATACTGCAATTTGTGACGGTACTTCTCCCGGACGAATAATTTTGAATTATCCCGGCGGAGGCGATGGTAATTTCACTTTTGAGTGGCAATCCAGATCAACGGCCGGTTGGAATAGTCTGCCGAATACAACTGATTCGGTATCTTTTACCGAAGGTATTCTTACAGCAACCACAGATTACAGAAGAATTGCTTATTCCGGATTTAATAATGCCTGTATCGATACAAGTAACATACAAACAATTTCGGTCCGACCCCAGGTAAGCAATAATTTAGTTGAAGGGTCGGTCATAAAATATACTTGTTATAATTCAGCTGTGTCACTTACAGGTTCAGAACCTTCTAACGGATTCGGCCCCGGCACCTATAGCTACCTATGGGAAGAGAGCGAAAACAATTCGGACTGGCAGGAATCTACGGGTGTAAATCGGGATTTTCTGTCCGGTAATCTTATCTCAACACGATATTTCAGAAGAAAGGTATTTTCCACGCCACAATATCATGAATGCCTGAATATAAGTCCTTCTGTTGAGGTCAGGATTAACCCTCTTCCAACCGGGAACATTTTCAGCACATCGGATACCGTCTGTGCAGGATCCGCCTTGCAGGTAAAGTTTAACATCGAAGGTGACGGGCCATTCAATGTATCGGTAAAAGGTGACATCGAGACGGCTAAATCCCTTACAGGCATAACAGGTCCAACCGATTCAATTGAATTCAATCCTACTATCACCCAGGATTTTGTATTGGTATCGGTTGAGGATGACAGCGGATGTTTTGCCGACGTCTCAGGTTTTGTTCCCCTGATTCCGGGAATCGTTTATGAAGTACCTGTTGCAAATGCCGGTGCCGATGATGAAGCATGCGGTGACACCTATACATTAAATGCTGTTAAGACCAATGCAACTTATAAAGGTTTATGGACTGCCACAGATGCAGTTTTGTTGGATTCAACTTCAGAGAATGCGACAGTTACTGCTTGCGGTTATGGCGAACATGTTTTTAAATGGACTGAAATGAACTGGCAGTGTGCCGACGATGATGAGGTTGCGATAACTTTCTTTGAGCAACCGCAAACGCCGGAAGCAGGTACCGATCAGGAATTGAATTTTATTTACACAACTCAATTACAGGCTTCACCACCTTCAGCAGGAAACGGCACATGGACCGTAACATCGGGGGCATGCGACTTTAATGATATTTCTATTCCAGATGCCATAGTGAGTGAACTGGATGATGTTACTGTACTTAAGTGGACAGTCATAAATGGCATTTGTTCTGCCGTTTCAGATAGTGTTAAAATATCTGTTCGTCCTCTTGAATTGAAAAAGGCTTATACACCAAATGGTGACGATTTAAACGACTATTTCTATCTTGGTGCTCTGAATGCTGAAAATGTCAATATTAAAATATTTAACCGATCAGGTCAACTGGTTTTTGAATCTGATAATTATTGCGGAGGAGAATTCAGTGGTTCGGACTGTAAAATATGGGATGGCCACAATAAAAATAATGTGGAACTTCCGGAGGGCACATATTTCTATATTATCCGGATGAAAATCGCCGGTCGTACAAAAGAAATTGAATTCAAATCATTCGTTGAAATTATCAGATGAAGCAAAGATTGCTTTATATAATTACCTGCCTCTTAATTTACACGGTGGTGAGTGCTCAGGAAAAAAGCATTCTTTACAGTCATTACAGTTTTAATGGACTTGCTATAAACCCGGCTTATACAGGAAGTCATGAAATGCTCAGTATAAGTCTTTCGCACCGCAGCCAATGGGTTGGTTTTGATGGAGCACCTTCGTTTAATATTCTGGGAATTCACACACCTTATAAAAATACAAGGATGGGACTTGGGTTGCTTGTGATGAATGAAAGTATCGGCTTAAGAAAATATACTGCAATTTATGCAAATTATGCACATCGGATGAATTTGGGCCGGGGCAAACTTGCTCTCGGGCTCAAAGGAGGTATCAGCACAGGCAATTTGAAGACCGCTGATCTTGACAATGAAGTAGTTTATGGAGCAAACAGTATACGGTACCTGTTACCTAATTTCGGTGTAGGTGCGTATTACTATACCAAAAAATTCCACGCAGGAATTTCTGTTCCTTTGCTTCTGGGATATGAAGCGACCGAAACCGGAGATGTGACTTTATATCACGATTTCTCAAAATATGCGTACTACCTTACAGCCGGTGTTAAAGTCGATATAGCAACCTACTGGCAGATTGAACCATCGGGCCTGATCGAATATGACAAAGCCGGCGGCATTATTGCCGATGCAGGAATGAGTGTATTGTATAAAGATGCTTTAAAAGTTGGCGCGTCTTACAGGAGTAAACAGGCTGTTGTAATGCTGCTCGATTTTAAGGTGAATTACCAGCTGCGAGTTGGTGTGGCGTACGATTATGGCTTGAATGAACTGAACGATTATAACCGCAGTTCTTTTGAATTAGCACTTGAATATAATTTTGGTTACAGGATCAAAGCGTCCAATCCCACCGTATTCTGACAATGAAATTTCATAAAGGCATATTATTCATAATGTTCCTGTCGATCATGCAATTGATGAATAGCCAGAGCTTCTATGAAATATCGCCCCTGGATTTTAATACAAGGTCAAAAGAACTTGCCCCGGCTTTTTACAAAAACGGCCTGGTTTTTTGCTCTGACCGACGCATGGATTTCATAATGAGTTACGTGGATTATGATGACCATCCGCTGACCAATCTATATTTCGCTGAAAAAAAGAAGCATAGTAATTTTGATGTTCCCAGGCTGATGGCAAAAGAACTCACTACATTTATGTTTGAAGGTCCATCATCTTTCAGCAGGGATGGAAATATAATTTACTTCACCAGGTCGATAGATGTTTCGGTTGGGAATCGTAATCGAAACAAGGGCGACACAACTTTCGGCATATTCATGTCACGGTTTGTAAATGGGCAATGGACTCAGCCTTTCCCTTTCGATTACAATAGTGCGGCATATAATACCGGATATCCATTTTTAAGTGATGATGGTAACCAGCTTTTCTTCTGTTCTGATCAACCGGGAGGAACCGGTGGCCTGGATATATATGTTTCCGAACTCAGCGGAGGCAAATGGAACAAACCGGAAAACCTCGGGTCTAATGTGAATACATCAAAAAACGAAGTATTTCCTTTCCTTCATAATAATGGCAGGCTGTATTTCGCATCAAGGGGATTCAATCAGAAAGGGGATCTGGATATATATTATACCGTGAAAAAAGATGGTATCTGGCAGCAGCCCATTCGACTCGATGAGCCATTTAATACACGTGCGGATGATTATGGCCTGATCTTTAATAACTTTCAGGATACCGCATATTTTGTTTCTGACCGCAAGGGTTCAGCCGACATTTTCTCGGCTGTTTCATCACTGCCTTCATTTACAGGGTGTGCTGAGCAAAAGGAAAACGATTTCTGTTTTGTGTTTTATGAGTCGAATAACAATGAAATTGATACTACGGCCTTTGCCTATGAATGGGATCTGGGTGACGGAACAAAAATAAGAGCACTCGAAGCTGAACATTGTTTTGCAAAACCCGATACCTACCTGGTAGAGCTTAATATCATAGATAAGCTCACAAAAGATATTTTGATAAGTCAGGCTACTTATACATTTGTTGTTGAAAAAATTGAACAGCCCTATATTACTGCATATGATACGATTACTGCAGGTCAGGAATTAAAGCTGAGCGGCAACGAAACTTACCTGAAAAACTTCAAAGTTGATAAATATTACTGGGATTTTGGCGATGGTTCACGCAGCCAGGGAACGGAAACCAAACATAATTACCGGACTCCGGGGACATACAGTATTGTTCTTGGTGTAAGAGGTAAAAATGAAGGTTCCGAAGACCCCTCATTGGATCATTGCGTGACAAGGAAAATTGTGGTGTTAGATTCAAAAAAATGACGATTGGTCATGTTTAACCAGTAAAATGTATCCTATCTGTTTTTTTCACGTATTACCATTTATTAAACCTGTTTCCCATTTTTACCATGAAATACGTAGTATCAGTTCTCCTTTTTGCATGTCTTGTATTGGCAACGGTTGCCCAGCCTGTGCCCGCGGGAGATGAGAACATTCCGTACCTGATGACTTTTGGGCCAAAAGCGGGAACATCATGGGGTGATGATGATTTTTCACAGACATTTTTCTTCCTGATTCCTAAAGAATTCAATCAACCGGTTTATATCAGGGTCTACGATCCAGATATCAGTGGAACAACGGATGAACTTGACGGTGTTTTTGATTCAAAAATGATATACTCTGTATACGGCGGAAAGGATTGCTATTCACACAAAGATGCAAAGGAAACGCAACCGGTAGGAAATTACAAAAGCGGCAATATGCTGGCTTCAAAGACGTTCGGTAATCAGCCGGAGTTTGACAACAAATGGTATACTTTCGGGCCGTTTAACCCTTCTGAAGGTGAGCTGGTTCAGCAGTATAACGGATATGTTCTGAAAGTAGTGTGCGACGGAATATCAGGCGATGATGGTAATCTTTACCGGTTTTATTTATCGACAAGGCAAAATGAAAACAGGCCTATAGAAGGCGCCAATGCCTTTGCATACGAATATTCATTCAGAATGCATGATACGCCTGAAGAAGTATCTCACATCTATCCTTATGTCGATGACCGGACTATTTCCGTTAAACTATCGAATTTCGATTGGGATTCCGATGGATTTATCAGAATAGTTTCTGTTGCACGCAAAGGTCAGTTAAGCAAAGTTTCATCTGAGGATAATTGGATCGACGATGAATTTGTGATATATGGAGAGGAAAAAAATACCTCACTCGATATTCAGTTCATTAAACGGAAGACACCTCCGGTTAAAAATAACAACGTGGTTGTCAACGTCCGCAATCAGTATGGAGAACTATTGCCTTTCTATGTGATTCCAATCGGCGGGGTCCCTAAGTACAATTCAGAAATCAATTGGCATAAAGCAACAAAATAAGAATCGGATTCATGCCTGGAAGAACGAAACTGCTATTAGCGACAATTACTTTATTAATTTGTATTTCCGGTATTCAATCGCAGGAATATCGTATCAGTAATTTCGGAACTAACGAAGGAATCCTTCATCCTTTTGTATATACAATCAACCAGGATAACAAAGGCTATATCTGGATAGGAACAGGTGAAGGTATCTGCAGATTTAACGGATTTAGTTTCATCACCGATGAAATTCAGGATACACTCAAAGGTCAGGTTGCAGCAGTCAGTTTTAAAGACAGCAAAAACAATCTTTGGTTTGGATATCAGAATGGAGGTATAGCATTCTATAACGGAAGGGAGTTTAGTCTTCTGAATACAGGTAAGCTTATCAACAGTGCGATAACCGGTATTGCCGAACTTGCTGAAGGTAATATTCTTATTTCAACATTGAATAATGGAGTAATTTGTTACGACGGAAAAGAGCCACTCGTCACTGAAGGTCCTGAACAACGCAATTATACTGCAGTATGTGTTAAAGGAAACACCCTTCTGCTTGGATCTCAGGAAGGGCTATCGGTATATTCAATTGATAATACAGGCAAGAAAGCTACCTCAGTAATTACAATTAAGGAATTTGAATTCTCAAGAATTCCCGATATACAGCCATCATCAGAAAAGCACTCCTACTGGGTTGCCGCAGAAGATCTGGGGCCTTTCAAACTTACTCTGGATGGCGAAAATTATAAATTACTTCCTGTTGCTGAGAAACTCGGTCTGGGCAATGAAAGAGTACAATCGGTTTATGAAGATATTGAAAACCAGTTGTGGATAAGCACTTATAATGGTGTATTCCGGCTTTCAGAGCTTGACGAATACGGAGGTTATCAGAAACTTGAAAGGTACAGCAGTGGAAACGGACTGTCGGGCGACCGCGCAAAAAGAGTATTCCAGGATCTTGAAGGAAATATTTGGATTGCAACTTACGGTGACGGTTTGAGCATGCTTACTGGCCAGCCCATGGTATTTTCGGAGTTTGAATACCCTGGTCTTGAGAACAACATAAATTGTGTTGCAGTTGCTGAAGATGGAACTGAATATATCGGTGGTAACGGAGGACTCTATCGGATAAACAAGGAAAAAGAAATAATTCCCCGACGCATAAGCAATATACCTTCTTCACAAATAACAACGCTTTTACTGGATGGTACTACTTTATATATAGGAACTGAGACAAATGGTTTTTTTGTACTCAATACCACCAATAACCAGGTACGTAAAGTTGATTATGAAGCTTATTCAATGGGAAATTGGGTAAGTGCTATAGCTCTGGGAAAACAGTACATCTATCTTGCGACAAAAGATGGCATTTACAGGTTTACCAGAGACTTTTCTAAAGTGACTCATTATACTACTACCAATGGCATGCCGCATAATAATATCGAACATATTATTGTAGATTCTAAAGACCGTTTATTAATTGCCACCAAAGCCAGCGGCATTTATACCATTTCCGAAGAGGGAGAAGTAAGTAATGCTTATGCGACAGGTACAGAGATTGATTTTAAATCGGTTGCCGAAGATGAGAACGGCGGAATATGGGCAGGTACATATGGCGATGGTGTAATTTACTTCAGAGATGATTCAATTTACCAGTTTACCCAGCAGTCAGGACTGAAGGCCAATTTCTGCTACAGCATAGTTCCTGATCACAGGGGAAGTATTTGGGTGGGTCACAGACTGGGACTAAGCCGTATTAACATAAACAATATGCTCATCAGTGTATACGATCAGCATATGGGAATGTCGGGAGATTGCAATCCGAACGCCGTTTCCAGTACAAAATCGGGCCAGGTCTATTTCGGTACCACTTCAGGTATGATAAGTTATGATCCGTCGAGAGAAAACAAAAAGCAGCTCGCACCATTCACGAATATTGTAAGTCTTACTATATCGGATAAGCCATACGACTTTACAAGGGACATTGTGCTTCCCTATAAGATATATCAGATGCGGATTGAATTCATAGGATTGAATTACAGTGATCCACAGGCAGTACGATATCAATACAAGCTCGAAGGCTATGATATCGGTTGGTCTGATGTCTCTTCGCAAACATCAGTTTCCTATCCGAGGATTGAGGATGGAGATTATACTTTTTATATCAGATCGTATAACAGCGAGGGCCTAAGTCAGGAGATACCTGTTTCCTTCCATTTAAAGGTAAAGCCACCGGTATGGAAAACATGGTGGTTCATTGGTCTGCTCATTCTGATAATAGCAGCTTCCTTGTTTCTGATTATTAAATACAGGGAACGGAAACAAAGGCAACTGCAGGAATACCTTGAAAGGGAGCTTAAGGCACGTACAAAAGAAGTTGTAGAGCAGAAAGAAGAAATTGAGATTAAGAACCGTGATATTACTGATAGCATAAACTATGCGAAACGCATACAGACAAGTATGCTTCCACCTGTAAGAAGGCTCCAACAGCACTTTTCAGGAAGTTTTGTGTTCTACAGCCCACGAGATATTGTCAGCGGCGACTTTTACTGGTTTGATAAGATCAATGATAGTAAATTCGTTATTGTCTGTGCTGATTCAACGGGTCACGGTGTCCCCGGAGCATTCATGTCAATGATCGGCTCAACACTTATAAAGGATATTTGCAATCGGGAATCTGGAAACTCCCCGTCAAAAGTATTGCAGGTACTCGACTGTGAGCTAAGAAACACACTAAACCAGAATCTCGATGATGGAACAAAACCCGGTGACGGGATGGATATAATCGTTTGTGAAATTGACCTCAAGACACATTATGTCCGTTATGCCTCCGCAATGCGGCCGATGATCATTTATAAAAACGGAGAAGAGATATTTGTGAAAGGAAGCAGGAATTCGGTCGGCGGTCATTATGATAAGGAAGAGAATCTGTTTGAAGATGAAGGACTTCAGCTTGGGAAAGGTGATATTATCTATATGTTCTCCGATGGTTATTCAGATCAATTTGGTGGCCCAATGGGTAAAAAATTCAAAATGATCAGGCTTAAAAATCTGCTGCAGGATATTCATACCAAACCCATGGATGAACAATGTCTGCATGTGAAGAACACTTTCAACCTCTGGAAGGAAAACTTCGATCAGGTGGACGATGTGTTATTTATGGGAATTAAAATTTAATGTGCTAATGTGTTAATTAATATTTGTAAATCAGCACATTGGCAGATTAGTATATTACTTAAAAGCATTCATTTTAAGCATAGCTATTTCCTTTTCACTCAGGAAACGCCATTCTCCCCGCTGCAAATTCTTTTTTGTAAGGCCGGCAAAATAAACCCTGTCGAGTTTTGCAACTTCATATCCGAGATATTCAAAAATGCGACGGACAATGTGATTTTTACCGGAATGAATTTCTATACCAACCTGAGTCTTATCCACAGGATCGGCATAACTAACAGAATCGGCTTTTATAAAACCATCCTCAAGTGTAATGCCGGTTGATATTTTCTCCATGTCAGCAGGCTTCATATTCTTACTCAGGTGAACATGATAGATTTTTAGTTTTTCAAAACGAGGATGTGTTAATCTTTTTGTCAATTCTCCATCATTTGTTAAAAGCAAGACACCCGTTGTATTCCTGTCGAGTCTGCCAACCGGATAAATTCTTTCCTTACATGCCCCTTTCACAAGATCCAGGACGGTTTTCTTAACATGTGGATCCTCAACTGTAGTTACATAGTCCTTAGGTTTGTTCAACAGGATATAAACTTTTTTTTCTTCTTTAAGGGTTTCGCCGTTGTATTTGACCACATCGCCAGGGCTCACTTTAATGCCCAGTTCGGTTACAAGCTTTCCGTTGACAGTGACGAGCCCGGCTGTTATCAGCTCATCGGCTTCCCGGCGTGAACATAGTCCGGTACTTGCCAAATATTTATTCAGTCGGATCAGTTCATTCTCATTTCCGGATTTCGGTGTTTCCCGGCCTTCACGTTTGCGTGTTGCAAGCTTGCGCCTCGGTCCGCCTGTTGCCGGTTTATGTAATCCTTTCGTAAAAGCCATTTATATCGGATTTATTAGCATTAAACACATTAATGCTTATTTTTGGGAGGATAAATTTACAAAATTAAATACCCCTTCCAGGTTAAAAAAATAAAAATCGACCCTATGACACTAATAAAATCGATATCCGGAATTCGTGGTACTATTGGGGGTTTGCCCGGAGAATCCCTTACCCCTATTGACGTGGTGCGTTTTACTTCAGCCTTTGCGCAACAGGTCAAGTCGGATGTAAATAAAAACAAATATACAGTAGTTATAGGGCGCGACGCCAGGATCTCAGGTCAGATGATCTCCAGTCTGGTAGCCGGCACCTTAATGGGCATGGGTATTCATGTAATTGATCTGGGTTATGCAACCACTCCCACAGTAGAATTAGGGGTAACATGGCACAGGGCTGACGGTGGAATAATATTAACCGCCAGTCATAATCCGGGACAATGGAATGCTCTGAAATTACTTAATGAAAAAGGAGAATTCATATCTGCAGAACAGGGAGCCGAATTACTTAAGCTTGCTGTATCCGATTCAATAAAATATCCCGAAGTGGAACAAATTGGCCATCTGGTGCAATTTGATGAGATGAATGACATTCATATTGATGCTGTTCTCGATATGAAACATGTGGATTGTGAATCAGTAAAAAAAGCCGGTTTCAAAGTGGTGATTGATTGTGTAAATTCGGTAGGAGGAATTATCCTTCCGGAATTGCTTAAGGAATTCGGTGTTGAAGTAGTAAAATTATATTGCGAACCGACCGGGAAATTTCCTCATAATCCTGAGCCGCTTCCGCAACACCTGGGAGATATTTCTGCCGCTGTGGTAAAACACCATGCAGACGTTGGATTTGTTGTTGATCCCGATGTCGACCGGTTGGTAATTATAAATGAAGATGGCACCATGTTTGGCGAAGAATATACTCTTGTAGCAGTTTCGGATTATGTATTATCAATTGAACCAGGTAATACCGTATCAAATCTTTCATCTACCAGAGCCCTTGCCGATGTAACCGCCAGATATGGGGGTTCATATTCAGCTGCTCCGGTGGGTGAAGTGAACGTGGTTAACGAAATGAAAAAGACCAATGCAGTAATCGGAGGAGAGGGCAACGGTGGGGTCATTTATCCTGCACTGCACTATGGAAGGGATGCATTGGTTGGAGTTGGACTATTTCTTACTTGTCTTGCGAAATCAGGAAAAAAGTGCTCGGAGTTAAGAAAATCCTATCCGGATTACTATAATTCAAAGAACAAAATAGAGTTGAAACCCGGAACTGATGTAGACAAACTCATTAATGCCGTAAGGAAAAAATATGAACAATTCCCGATAAACGATAAGGATGGAATACGAATCGATTTCGACAGAGAATGGGTTCATCTTCGAAAATCAAATACCGAGCCTATCATCAGAGTGATAAGTGAAAGTATTACGCCACAGAAGGCAGATGCTTTGGCCTCTAAAATGATAAATGAAATTAATGAACTCGTAAACTGAAATGAGATGCCGGTTGCTGTTGACCGTTTTATTACTGATATCTTCCCGGATTTGGGCGCAGGAAGAATATTTATCTGGAATTGTAACTGACAGCATCACTCGCGAGCCGTTGGCTTTTGTCAGCATAGTTTATAATAAAGCCGGACAAGGTGTAGTAACAAATCTTGACGGAATATTCAGGATACCCTTATCCAACAATATTCAATTCCTGAAACTTCGCTATATTGGATATCATATAAAGACGATCAGGCTTAACACGATGCAGTTCATTCCGAATGAACGAATATTGCTCAGGCCTGATCCTACAGACATAGCTGAAGTTATAGTTTATCCGGGTGAAAATCCGGCACACCGGATCATAAAACTTGCCGCAGAGAACAGAATAAAGAACAATCCGGAAAAATCGGGTCCGTTTTCATACATTGCTTACGAAAAGATGATTTTTGGAATGGAATCGGATACGTCACTGTTTCAGGGAGCCGATTCTGCCAAAATGCAGGAAATGCTTGATGATACCATCCGTTATGGAATGGATGGTAAAGGAAGGATAGATGTTCGCCGGTTTCTTGAAAAACAGTACCTGTTCATGATGGAGACTGTAAGTAGCCGCAAATTCTTTTCGCCGGAAAAAAACCGGGAACAAATTATTGCATCAAAAGTATCGGGAATTTCTCAGCCATCGTTCATGGTTATGGCAAGACAATTTCAGTCATTTTCGTTTTATGAAAATTTTATAAGCATTGCTGACAGGCAATTCCTGAATCCGATTTCTTCCGGCAGCACAGACAAGTATTTTTTCGAGATCAAAGATACGTTGTATACCGATCGTAGTGATACCGTTTTCCTTATTGCATTCCGGCCAATGAAAGGGAAGAATTTCGAAGGTCTTAAGGGGGTTCTTTATATCAATTCAAACGGTTATGCGGTTCAGAATGTAATAGCCGAAGCCTGGGAACAAAAAGGCAGGCCAATCGTGGTATCCATACAACAGCAATACGATCTGATCAACGGGCAAAGGTGGTTCCCGGTCCTACTGAGTTCGACAATAAGAGTAAATCCAGCTCAGTTCGGTTATAAGGATGCGCCGGTAAATTTGGTCGGGACAGGCAAAAGCTATATAGTCAACATTGATTTCAATCCGCAATATGTTCCGTCAGAATTTTCAGATGTGGGGATCGCGGTAAATCCTGATGCTCACAAACAACCTGAACAGGTTTGGAGCCTTTACCGTACAGATTCATTGACCAGCCGTGAAATGGAAACATATCGTGTAATTGACAGCCTGGGAAAGGCAGAACATCTCGACAGAACCATAGTATCATTTGAAACGGTTCTCACAGGATATCTGCCCGGAAAATACTGGAACTTTGATATAAGAAGGTTTATAGATTACAATCCTTATGAAGGATTAAGGCTGGGTGCAGGAGGCAGGACATCGGCGGGCGTTTCAAAGTGGTTTACAGCAGGCGGATATCTGGCATACGGAACAAAAGACAAATCATTAAAATATAGCGGTAGCCTTACATTAAATCTATGGCCTCCCGGTGAACTGGATATGACTTTTCTTTACCGGGACGATGTAAAGGAATCAGGTGGGATCAGTTTCAATGAAACATGGACCGTTACAGGTTCGGCCTTTATCAGAGATTACATGGTTGAGGTGATGGATCTGGCAAAAGATGCAGAATTATCTTTGAATTTCAGGATATTTAAATATCTCACTGGCCGGCCATATCTGCTTTTTAGTAACATTTCCCCATCGGAGCGCTATAATTTTGAACCCGATGCAGAAAATGAACTGCCATCATACCATATAACAGAAAACGGCATAAAACTCAAGTACGCCTATAAAGAAACATTTATTAAGTCGCCCAGAGGTAATAAATTTTCAATGGGTACTAACTATCCGGTATTCTACCTGAATTTTGCCTGGGCTTCTGAATTATTGGGCG
>DATAEX010000232.1:0-18977 GCA_036257765.1 Bacteroidales bacterium | reverse complement strand
GAAGCTGAAAAAGATGCAGAGATCATAGTGGGTTTCAACAGCCCGGTCGATGCGGATATTTACCAGCAGCATCTCAGCAATAAAAAACTACTTGATATTCTTAATAAAGAGAAGGCTTCCCCCGGAGATGTATTTTTCCTTCCTGCAGGCCGGATTCATGCGATTGGAGCAGGAGTTTTACTTGCTGAGATTCAACAGACTTCTGATGCGACACTCAGGATTTTTGATTTCGACAGGGTGGATGATAAGGGTAAACCGCGCGAACTGCACACTGAGAAAGCTCTTGAAGCCATCGATTTCAATCCTGTTGAACAGTTCAAAACAAGTTATGATAAAAAGCCTGATCATTCAAATGTTTTGGCGCGATGCAAATATTTCACAACAAACTATATTGACCTTACCCGTCCGCTTGAACGAGATTATAATTGGATCGATTCATTCGTTATTTATATGTGTCTTCAGGGTAGTTTCAATATTTTTTACCGAAGCGGTGAAATGGAACCGGTTAAAAAGGGAGATACTGTCTTATTGCCAGCCGACCTGAAATATGTAAAGCTATTGCCGGAAGGGAGCTCAAAATTACTTGAAGTATTTATTGAAGGAAATAAAAAAGCCGATCTGACAGATGATTTGATCGACCGACTTCTGTAATGGAAATTACCACTGTTAAATTTATTAAAAGCAGTCCGGGATTCGATTCCTGTCCCCGTGAAGGCCCACCCGAATATGCTTTTGCGGGACGATCAAATGTAGGCAAATCCTCATTGCTGAATTTGCTGATGAATATTAAAAATCTGGCCAAAATCTCATCACGGCCAGGAAAAACAAGGCTGATCAATCATTACCTCATAAATGATAACTGGTATCTTGTGGATCTTCCCGGATATGGTTTTGCAAAAGCAGGTAAAACAGAGCGTGACGCGTTTGTAAAGATAATTGAAGATTATATTATGAAGCGGAATACACTGGCATGTTTATTCATTTTGATTGATTCACGGCATAAACCTCTGGAAAACGATCTGGAATTCATAAAAAGGACAGGGAGTGCAGGAATACCACTGGCGCTTGTGTTCACAAAAACTGATAAACAGGGCAAAACAACGCTTCAGCGGAACATCGATGTTTACAAGAAAACTTTGAAAAGAACATGGGAAGAGCTTCCTCCGGTATTTCTAACATCATCGGTGAACCGGACTGGCAGGGAGGAAATTCTGGCTTTCATTGATAAAGCGAATAAGGAGTTTTAAGCCTGCTGACGCTGTTAATAACTGTCTTATCAAAATAATCCGGTTCCTCAAGTATCTTGCCGGGATATTTTTTACATTTGCACACCTCAAAACCTGAAATGCAGAAGGAATGAAAATCAAAGCTCCCATTAAGTTTTTCTCAGGCCGCGCTTCGCATTACCTGGCTGAAAAAATCACCAAAAGTTACGGAACCGAATTAGGCAGGACTGCAGTTCTGGAGTTCTCTGATGGTGAATTTCAGCCTTATTTTGAAGAATCAGTCAGAGGTTGTATTGTTTTCATCATTCAATCTACATTTCCGCCTTCAGATAACCTTATGGAGCTTCTGCTGCTTATAGATGCAGCAAAAAGGGCGTCAGCATATCAGGTTGTTGCGGTTATGCCGTACCTTGGTCTTGCACGACAGGATCGCAAAGACAGACCCAGGTGCAGTATCGGCGCAAAACTGGTAGCAGATCTGCTTACAGCAGCAGGAGCCGATCGGGTAATGACAATGGACCTGCATGCCGATCAGATCCAGGGATTCTTTAATGTACCGGTCGATCATCTCTACGGTTCTACAATATTTGTCCCTTATATCAAAAGCCTTGCTCTTGAAAACCTCGTTATAGCTGCACCCGATATGGGTGGTACAAAGAGAGCAAATGCATATTCGAGATTCCTAAATTGTGAAATGGTAATATGCTATAAAGTCCGCAAGAAAGCCAATGTTGTTGAAGAGATCAAAGTGATAGGTGAAATTAAAGATAAGAATATCGTTATTGTGGACGATATGATTGATACTGCAGGAACCGTTTGCCTGGCATCCAAACTTATGATGGAAGAAGGAGCAAGGAGTGTAAGAGTTGTTTGTTCCCACCCTGTGCTATCAGGGCCTGCTTATGAACGTATTGAAAAATCAGACATTACAGAAGTAGTAGTGACCGATACAATCCCTCTGCGAGGTCATTCCGATAAAATAAAGGTGCTTACAATTGCCGATCTTTTTGCCGACGTAATTCATAAGGTTTACAAGTATAAGTCGATCACAGAGAACTTCCTGCTTATTTGAGGGCTATTATCAATATTTCTAATCACTAATTTCTAATTTCTAATTTCTAATTCCCGTTTCATATTTTTCCCTATCTTTGCGCCCACCTTTTTTACCATCTGTTTTTTATTAAACAATGGTGTAATGGGGAATCCGCTTTTGCGGGGAATTCCAGGTAGCACATTTTTGTTGTTTAATTAAAATTTTTTAAATGAAAACATTCGATCTTAAAGCTTCCCTCAGAAAATCTACAGGGAAAAAAGATGCCAAGGCACTTAGAAGAAACAAGCAGGTACCCTGCGTTCTTTATGGCGGCAAAGAAAACATCCATTTCAGCGCCGAAGAAAGAGCATTCAAGGATCTGGTTTATACTCATCATGCTTATGTAGTAAACCTCGACATTGAAGGCAGTGCTCATCTTGCAGTGATGAAGGAAATACAGTTCCATCCTGTTACAGATACATTAAATCATGTTGATTTTGTAGAAGTAGCTGCCAGAAACCCTATTATTATCGATCTGCCTGTAGAAATAACCGGTAATTCGGTAGGTATTCGCTCAGGCGGTAAGCTAAGACAACGCAAAAGATATATCAAAGTAAAAGGCATAATTGAAAAACTTCCTGATTTACTTACTGTCGATATTTCGGATCTGGATATTGGTGATTCTATACTTGCCGGCGATCTGAATTTTCAGAATGTCCAGGTTCTCGAGTCACCGCGTTCACTTGTGGTAGGCGTTATTTCAGCTCGCGCAGCTGCTAAAGGCATGGGTGAAGAAGGTGTTGAAGGTGCTGCACCGGCTGCTGGCACTGCTGCCGAAGGTGCTGCTGCTGCTCCTGCAGGTGCTCCTGCCGCTACCGCAGAGAAGGCCGAAAAGCCTGAAAAGGCCGAAAAGAAATAATAAGCATTTAGCTTTTGAAATACCTGGTTACCGGACTGGGTAATGTGGGTGATGAGTACCACGAGACCCGTCACAACATAGGATTTACAATACTGGATGCACTGGCAAGGTCATCCGGTATTGTTTTTGACGACAAGCGATACGGATATGTGGCAAACCATAAACATAAAGGCCGCACTTTCGTACTGCTTAAGCCTTCAACCTATGTTAATCTTAGCGGAAAAGCAGTAAACTACTGGCTTCAGAAGGAGGAGATCCCGGTCGGGAATCTCCTGGTTCTTCTTGATGATATTTCTCTGCCTTTTGGCACAATCCGGCTCAGGGCAAAGGGAGGAGATGGAGGCCATAATGGTCTCACCAGTATTATTGAAACATTAGGCCATGAGAATTTTGCCAGATTGCGTTTCGGAATAGGGGCAGAGTACCCTTACGGATATCAGGTTGATTTTGTACTCGGCAAATGGTCACCTGAAGAATTAGTAGTACTACCCGAAAAAATAAATACCTGCCATGAGATCATTCATTCCTTCGGTGCTATAGGAGTGGAGAGAACAATGAATATGTTCAACAGGAAGTAGGTTTGAAATTGTTTGAAATTGTTTGAAGTAGTTTGAAGTAGTTTGAAGTTGTTAAAACACTGTCAGACTCTATCAAACTTTATCAAACTTTATCAAACATTATCAAACTCTTTCTCTTATTCAACCTCTTCGTTAATGTTTTGTTAATTGATAAACCGCGGTTATAATTATAATATTTTTGTTCTGAGCATTCTGATCCTATGCGACCTATTACAGTTAAAGTAATAATTTTTATTTCATTGTTTGCATTGCTGGGCTTGGCTTTTACCCAGATCCTCTGGATCCGGGAAGAGATAAACCTGTCGGAAAAGCAATTCAATCATCGCGCTGATAACGCCCTGATGGATGTAATGGAAGAACTTCGAAACAATGTTTCACATGCAAGGGATACAATGCAAATTCAAAATGCAAGCGGAATACTCGACGTACTCGACACCGCATTTTTAAATATGCTGATGAATAAGTACGTGAATTACCACCAGCTTGACGACAATTATTATTATGGCATTTCAAAAACCTCAAATGATTCACTGATTTACCGTTCTAAAGGATTTCCCGAAGGGAAGCCGGATTCAGATCCGTTTAAAGCCTGCCTCTCATGTATATATAAGGCCGAATATCATCATCTTGTTCTTTATTTCCCCGATAAGAACAAGGTTGTGTTATCAGGGCAGATTGCGTGGATTATTGTGACATTGTTATTTCTGGCAGTTATTGCATCGGGTGTAGCGCTGATTGTGGTGACATATCTGCGTCAGAAGAAACTCACTGAGATGAAAAACGATTTCATTAACAATGTTACTCATGAATTTAAGACACCGGTTTCCACCATAGGTCTTGCTTCAGAGTTTCTTATGAATACAATAAAAACCGATCCTGAAAGAGTGAGAAGTTATGCGAAAATCATCCACGATGAAAACGAAAGAATGCGCAAGCATGTCGAACGGGTTTTGGAAATTGCACAGCAGGATCATCATCAGATAAAACTCAACATCGAAAAGCTCGATGTACATAAAATGATCAGTTCCATTGTACCAAACATCTGTATTGAAAAAGCCAACAAGGAAGTTAACGTAAATTACAATCTCGATGCCGCCAACCCCGTAATTAACGGCGATTTGATGTATGTATCGGGGGTTATTACGAACATTACTGAAAATGCGCTCAAGTATACCCGGAAAAAGCCGTAACTAACAATAGGCACAGAAAATTATAAAGACGGAATACTCATCTCATTCAGGGATAATGGTATTGGTATCAGCAAAGATGCAATGAAAAACATATTTAACAAGTTTTATCGCGCACATACTGGTAATATTCATGATGTAAAAGGTTTCGGCCTTGGTTTATACTATGCACGCGTTATGACGGAAGCTCACGGTGGCTATATCAACGTTTCAAGCGAATTGAACAAAGGCAGTCGCTTTGATGTTTATCTCCCGTGCGCTGCGAGCGAAAAATCTTGATAAAGAATGACTAAATCAAAGGGCAACATACTGCTCGTTGAAGACGATAAAAACCTGGGTATTGTAATTAGTGATTTTCTTGAAATATCAGGGTTCCAGGTTGTGCTCAAAGAAAATGGGAAAGACGGACTTGAAGAATTCAGGAAAGGTAATTACGATCTGATCTTACTGGATATAATGCTGCCTTTACTTGATGGCTTTACGGTAGCGGAGGAGATCCGAAAGACAGACTGTGAGACACCAATAATTTTTCTCACTGCACGTTCAATGAAAGAAGATAAGCTTAAGGGTTTTCGATTAGGGGGAGATGATTATATAACCAAACCATTCAGCACGGAGGAACTTAAGCTCCGGATCAATGCAATTCTGAGGAGGGCTCGCCGGAATATTGAGCAAAAAAATTCTGTATATACGATCGGCCGTTATACATTCGATTATTCAAACCATATTTTATCGCTGGCACAGGATGAAAGACAGCTTACCAAAAGGGAAGCAGAATTACTTCGCCTGTTATGTCTGAATATGAATAATGTACTCAGGCGTGATCTGGCACTTAAGACCATCTGGGGCGAAGATGATTATTTCATGGGCCGGAGCATGGATGTTTATATAACCAAACTAAGAAAAATGTTGGGTGGCGACCCATCCGTATCGATAGTCAATATACATAATACCGGCTTCAGGCTGGAAGTCAAAGCAAATAACTAGTATCCCTTTCTCTTGTTTCCTGTTTTGCTCCACATTTGTTATCTTTCCCACTGATTGTTTTTTATATAGCTGATTTACTCTTAACGCGGCATGAGTAACAAACGAACATCATTTCCCCCGGTATTCTGGATCGCTAATTCTGTTGAGGTTCTTGAACGATTCGCTTATTATGGCATATACCTGGGATTCGGCATTTACTTCGAAATGCTTGGATTCAGGACCGATCAGCTTGGAATAATACAAAGCATCTTTCTGTTTGTTTCGTATACCGTTCCCGTATTTTCAGGCACTTTCGCTGACCGGTACGGATTTAAAAAAGTTCTCCTTATATCATATCTTGCTTATCTGCCCTCAATTCTATTATTAATTGTTACCAGGTCGTTTACAGGTATTGCTCTTACAATGCTTTGCATAGGTTTTGCGGCTGGTATTTTCAAACCTTTGATATCAGGTACAGTCAGGGTTGTGACCGACAGTACCAACCGTAGCCTGGGTTTTGGCATCTTCTATGCCATGGTCAATATAGGTGCTTCATTTGGTCCCCTTATTCTTGGGAGACTAAGGGCTATTTCATGGCAAAACGCCTACATTGCTGCTGCAATGGCCATAGGAGTAATGTTTATTATTACTCTGATATTTTACAAGGAACCGAAAAGAAACTTTAGTGGCGAAACACTTGCCAAGAAATTCAGGGATATGGGTGAGGCGCTTTCAAATATTAAGTTCACCATATTTCTTATCCTGCTTGGATTGTTCTTCTGGCTTCCATTCTGGTCGTTCTTCAATCTGCTTCCAAAGTTCGTTGAAAATTATCTCGACGGCCATGAGTTGTACATGGACATTAAATCGGTACTTGGTACCTCGTTTGCAAATTTCCTTTCTAAGGAAGAGAACGGGGTGCGAAGAATACTGGGAGAAACCATTTCACATACAGGTTATCTTATAGTGTTATTTCAGGTTTTCATTTCATGGATATTCGAAAAGTTCAGGCCGATATCATCCTTTCTCACCGGCCTTTTGATTTTCAGTATCGGATTTGTTTTATTGGCTGTTTCCGGGATCGCCGATCCTTTGTGGCTTTTTCCCGGAATTATGTTTATTGCTTTTGGAGAAATGATTAGTTCGCCCCGCATACAGGAATATATTACCTGGATTGCTCCAAAGGAGAAAGCCGGATTGTATATGGGCTCTAATTTCCTGGCAGTCGGAATTGGAGGCTTATTAAGCGGTCTGGTTTATACTTCGGGTATCCATAGATATTTTGAACAAAAAGGTAATCCTGAATATACCTGGATCGTACTTGCGATTCATATGCTTGCCGGTATAGCTGCAATCTGGCTGTTCTCCAGGATTGCGGGACTATTCAAAGAACAGGAGGTATGAAAAGGAACCTGTATTTTTACATTCTGCTTCTTGTAATCGCTTTCCTCTCCGTCTGGCTCTCATTTTCAGATAGTAATGCCATGGACGGCAACGCACTTAAATTATCCCTTCAAAATATTTCAGGAGGCATTGATATAGGCCATTTTACCGGCAGATTATTGGAATCTCCCGGCAGCCTTATTTTGCAGCTTGTTGTCATTATGGTTTTCGCCCGGATAATGGGATATGTATTTCAACTTATCAGCCAACCCATTGTGGTTGGTGAGATAATTGCTGGACTGATTCTGGGCCCTTCAGTGCTTGGAGCGCTTTTCCCGGGAACTTTCAATTATCTGTTTTCTTTAGAATCAGTTGATGTGCTTCATCAGTTCAGTCAGCTGGGGTTGATCTTTTTTATGTTTATTATAGGAATGGAACTGGATCTGCAGTCATTCCGAAAATCAGCTAATAAGGCCTTCCTGATAAGTGCTGCCAGTATAATCATTCCTTTCATTTCAGGTATTCTCCTGGCGTTTTATCTCTATCCGGAATTTAAATCGGGAAATGTCGATTTCATGTCGTTTTCACTTTTTATGGGAACAACAATGTGCATAACAGCATTTCCTGTGCTTGCACGAATTGTCCAGGAACGCAAACTCACAAAACAACCGGTAGGCATTATGGCCATTACCGTTGCTGCAATTGGCGATGTAGTTGCCTGGTGTATACTTGCCGTTGTAATAGCTCTCGTTAAGGCTGGTGGCATAAGTCATTCATTAATCACCATTGCCCTTTCAGCAGCATATGTTCTTTTTATGTTTTATGTTATAAAACCGATCATGCACCGTGTCGGCCAGGTTTATTCCAGTCGTGAAGCAATGGTGAAGCCGATTGTGGCGCTTGTGTTTCTGCTGATTCTGGTTTCTTCCCTTGTGACCGAAGCGATCGGAATACATGCTTTGTTCGGTGCATTTATGGCAGGGGTAATAATTCCGGAGAACCTGAACTTTAAAAGGGTTTTTACAGAAAAAATCGAAGATATTTCGCTGGTAATACTGCTTCCTTTATTTTTTGTTTCCATTGGCCTCCGTACTGAAGTTGGATTGATCAATAACAGTCATCTCTGGATGATCTGTTTGATCATTACAATTGTTGCAATCATCGGTAAATTCGGCGGCACTTTGCTTGCATCGCGTTATGTCGGCTTGACATGGAATCATTCACTCACACTCGGTGTACTCATGAATACCAAGGGCCTGATGGAGCTCATAATACTGAATATTGGCTATGAGCTTGGTATACTTGGGCCCGAAATTTTTACCATGCTTATTTTGATGGCAATAACAACTACAATCCTCACCGGACCCGGACTAAGTATAGTAAAAAGGTTAAAAACACGGAAAGTAATTCAGGAGATCAGGGAAGATGAATATAAGATTATGCTTTCATTTGCGAATCCAAATACCGGTGTGAGCCTGTTGAGACTTACATGGCACCTGGCTGCTAACCGCACAAATGATACCAAAATAAAAGCATTACACATTTCACCCCGCAGCGATCTTTCACCTGATGATGCACGTATTTTCGAGAGAGAGAGTTTTGCGCCGGTTAAAAGCTTTGCCCGGTCACATAACCTGGCGCTATCACCCATTTATCTTAATTCAAATGATGTTTACAGGGAAATCATGAGGACAAGCCGTGAAGAAAAACCGGATTTTCTGATATTGGGCAGTGCGAGAACAATATTCAGCAGGGATATTCTTGGCGGTATATTAAAAAGGATCATTAATGAGGCTCCCTGCGATGTACTCGTATTTAATGAACGGAATTTTAAGGATATCCGGTCTGTATTGCTTGTTTATTTTGGTAACGGAGATGAGTACATATTTGAATATGCCCGTTTGCTGAATCATAACAGCGGCAAGAAATTCTTTGCGTATCATCGTATCCTTGAAAATAAGGAATCTTCAGATATCCTTTCCAGCTATGCAATACCGCTTGAACCTGTTTCTGGCATGAACATACTCAAACCCGGTTTTCTTGAAGGAATCGATCTGGTTATAGTTTCAGCAGGAAACTGGAAAGCACTGGAAGACAAGAAAAACCTGCCGGTCGATCAATTCCCTTCTCTATTGATTATTCACAAATCAGCGCATGAAAACAGGATGCTGAAAGCTGAGCGATCCCAATGAATTAAAGATCGGAGAAAGTATCACCTTGGCTTATATCTCCCGTTTTGAATCCCTTTAAGAACCATGTTTTCCTCTGTTCAGAAGTGCCATGCGTAAATGCATCAGGGACCACATACCCCTGCGATTGCATCTGGATCCTGTCGTCACCTACTGCCTGGGCAGCATTTATTGCCTCATCAATATCACCTTCCTCCAGAATATCTTTAGTACGCTGAGCATGATGCGCCCAGATTCCTGCAAGAAAATCGGCCTGCAGCTCAAGCTTTACAAGCTCTTTGTTATATTCCGCCTCATCTACCCTGCCCCTTAGCTGACCAAGCTGATCCGTTACTCCTAATAAATTCTGCACATGATGGCCTACTTCATGCGCAATTATATAGGCCATAGCAAAATCCCCCTGTGCTCCTAGTTGACTTTGAAGATCCCCCAGGAATGTCAGGTCGATATATAGCTTGCTGTCACCGGGACAGTAAAACGGACCGGTGGCAGACGACGAATACCCGCAGGCTGATTCAACAGCTCCGCTGAAAAGTACAAGTGTTGGCTCCTGATAGGAATTGCCGCTCTGACTGAATAGCTGATGCCAGATGTCTTCCGTATCTTTCAACACAACGCCTGCAAATTCCGCCAGTTCAGCTTCTGCTTCAATTACTGAAGGATCTGCAGTCCCAGGCTGTCCCGATTGCATATTATTAATCAGTTGGGAAGGATTGCCTCCCAACAACCATACAATTACCACAATTACCAGGGTTCCGATTCCGCCTCCGGCAGCTATTCTACCGGTGCTCATACCTCTTCGATCCTCTATGTTACCGCTTTTTGAACGACCTCTCCAACGCATAATATCAGATATTTAATAAATATATGATAATAACAAACGTAAGTCAATTCTGTCTGTTACCAATAAGTTGTTGTTGAAATGGTATTTCTGAAATCCCTGCTCTATGGAATCTGCCATGATTGCCACCTGACCATGCAACGGACCCGGTGAGGCGGGCAGGCAACCGGCGATTGTGGGCATTACTGGATTCGAACCAGTGACCCCTACCCTGTCAAGGTAATGCTCTAAACCAACTGAGCTAAATGCCCCGCTATAATTGACCTGTCAACGCTGCAAAAATAACATATTATTTCCAAAATCAAATTAAACCCTTCTTAATGAATATTTATTGCAGTTTTCCCGTATAACAATAAAAATCAAAATCATGAAAAGGTTAGTTTTTTTGACAGGCTCGGCATTGCTGCTTATGATTTGCAGCAGTTCGGCATGGGTTAAATTAACCCTTATAAGGCCTGCAGATATTCAGATACCTGAAAATCTCAAATCAATAGCTTTAATTGACAGGACTGTTCAGGAGGAAACAACCAAAAACAAAATAGAACAGGTAGTTACCGGCGAGGCTTTTCATCAGGATGAACAGGCTGTATTAAAAATTGCCGAAGGATTTATTGAAGCCTGTTCAGGCACAAAAAGATTCGAAACAGTAAGAACTTCGGAAAGATATTTAGCCGATGGTACAAAAACCACTTTCCCGACTCCGCTCGATTGGAATTCCGTGACCGAAATCTGTAACCGGCATAATACGGATGTTTTATTATCAATTGAAATATTCGATACGGATTTCCTGTTAACAAACAAGCCGGTTAAAATTGATACACAGACAGAGGACGGAAAAGTAAGTACCCGGGTAGAATTTGTGGCAAATGGAGTAGCCGTCATTAATTTCGGGATCAGGTTATACGACGCGGTAAACAGGGTTATTCTTGATGAATACCAGACATCACACAGACTCAATTTTGATGCGCAGGCACCTACACTGCAGGTTGCCCTGAACCAGCTTCTTGATAAAACCGAAGCAATAAACCGTGTAAGTTACGATGCAGGTTTCATTTATGGAGAAAGGATAACACCTACATACTATCAGGTGACCCGGTATTTTTTTGATAAACCCAAAAAGGTACTTGGCGCTGGTGTAAGATATTCTGAGGTAGCCGATTGGAATAATGCCATCAAGGCATGGACCAAAGTGGTTGAAAATGGCGATCAGAAAGACGCGGGAAGAGCAGCTTTTAATATAGCAGTGGCCTGGGAAGTACTTGGCGACCTCGAAAAGGCAAAGGATTGGGCTTCCCGCTCATACACCGAATTTGAGGAAAAGGATGCAAATGATTATTACAGAGCTCTTACAGACCGGATAAGGGAAGAGCAACTGGTGAGTGATCAGATGAATCAGTAAATCGTATCCTTCGACTCCGCTATATCTCTCTTTCTCCTCTTTCTATCTGCAGAAATATGTGAGAAAGCATCGCCATCATTTTGCTGAAAGACGCCATAGCAAGTTCGGTTTCACGACTGACAGGCTGTTTTTTAAGTCTGAGAAGCAACAGTCCATACAGGGCATTGAGGCTTATTTCAACATCTCCGGATTCAGCGTCTCCGGTTTTTTTTCTGAATTCATCCAGGTAAGCAACAGCAAACCCGAATACCTTTCGGTAATCCGCATGATCTTCATGATTTAGAAGACGTATGTGAAGATCGGTGACTTCATCAACCAGTGTTTTCAGAAAACTCAAATGACCCCTTTCCCTGATGCCTTCCTGGTACATCATTAATATCAGATTAGCGTACCAGTCGCGCACATCGTTTTTGATCCTTTCGCTTTGCGGATATTGTGAAATAAGGTTTTCTTCAATATCATCAATATTGAATTTGTAAGCTCTTATCAGGTCCTCTACCTGCCACATGTAAAGGATATATTCCGCAATATTCGTTTTCCTTTTTTCCTGGGCTATCAGCATGAAGTTAGATTATTTGGGGGCAGTTACTGATTAATGATATCATCCAGTAATCTTCGCTCTTTTTTTGTCGGTCGGCCCGCTCCCTTGTCGCGTTTAAAAAACGCGCTATCGTCCAGCTTTAATTTTTCAAGTTCTTCCGGAGAAGTAAGATCTTCCATGAATTCAGGTACCCTTTGTGCGGGCAGCCTGTTGTGAGTGAGTGCTTTAACTCTGACAGTGTATACAACCGGAAGCTTCCTCACGAAAATAATTTCACCGGGTTTAATTTCCCTTGAAGGTTTAGCCTCTGCACCATTCACTATGATTCGTCCTTTCTTACAAGCTTCAGCAGCTATAGTCCGGGTCTTAAAAATCCTTACTGCCCATAGCCATTTATCAATCCTGAAACGTTCTGATAATGCCATTAAAACTGTTCTTATTATAGAGCAAAGATAGCCAAATCAGATTTTTAAAAATAAAAAAGGACCGTCCTTTGACAGTCCCTTTTCACATTAAACAAAACTACTAACTAAACCAACTTGGGCATCTTAAATATCCTGAAGTATTTCTTTTTTCTTTTTTGATTTCTGTGATATGATACGCAGCTATTCCCGGCAAGTTTGTAATATTAGGTTAACCGGGTGAGAGTATTGATGAATGAAGTTAAAATCGGGATAAATTTCAAATTAAGAGTTTTTTCGCAAGCAGGCAGAGCCTGCAAAATAGATCGACTGAGGCTGGAGCCTCAGCCGAACGGAGCAATGAAAACATTGTGCAATGTAGATCCAATGCCCCTAACGGGGCATTTGCGTTCTTCAGAATTCCTTTTTTACCGAAGCAAGAGACTTAAGTATGGAATGATCCAGTTCAACAGCGGTTCCTACAACAACAGCTTTTGCGCCTGATTTATAAAGCTTTCTCACGTCGTCGGGTGTTTTAATTCCGCCTCCGGCCATTATCGGAATATTAATTTCATTTTTAACCCTGGCAATAACTTCCGTGGCCACGGTGCCATTCGATCCGCTTCCGGCTTCAAGATAAACGAGTTTCATTCCCAGTTGCTCTCCGGCCAACGCAGTTGCTGCAATAATGTCGGTTTTATCCGATGGTATCGGCCGCGTATTGCTCATGTATTCCACGGAAGAAAAAGATGAACCTCCGGTAAGAATATAGCCGGTCGGAATGATCTCAAGACCTGATCTTTTTAAATACATGGAAGCCATAACCTGGTTACCGATAAGATATTCTGGATTTCTTCCCGAGATTAACGACATAAGCAGGATCCCGTCGGCATAGATGCTTAATTGCAACAGGTTTCCGGGGAAAAGTACAACCGGAATTTCTGTGATTTTCTTAATACTTAGGATTGTATCATCTATTGGGCAGGAAGTGAGGCTTCCGCCAACAAGGATCATATCGGCAAATGATTGTTCCGCAGCTTCAATTGTCTTTTTCAGTGATAATTCGGTCTGTTTCTCAGGATCGATCAGCAAGGCAAAAACTTTCTCCTTATCTGAAAAAAACCGGTTATAAAGGGGATAATTCATTTGTTCGGAACTGCCTATTTTACAAAGGTACTATTTGCAGGTCCAAACGACAACATAATTTCCGAGGTTAAAATAATTAAGCCTGAAAAGATCATTGCGGCTTTTATTTTTGACCCAGCCATTTAGCCACCCTTCCTCCTCAGGTTGAAAACCCTCAATCGTAAGGTTGTCCCTGAAATTTATATCCTGTTTGTCGCATATTTTATATAAAGCTTCTTTCGCACACCAGTGAATATAAAGGTGGTATTTTCTGAGCTCTTCATCGTCCGTGATCGTTTCCTGGCTATTGATAAACCGGTCGGATATGTTACCAATCCGGTGCGACATGTATTCAAGATCAATTCCGACTTTCTTTTCACGGCTCAGCAGAATGGAAGTAAGATCGCGTGAGTGTGAAATGCTTATGTAATATGAATTGCCTTTAATAAATGGTTTCCTGTTACCATTATAACAGATAGAAAGCTCGTTTCCCGATATTTCGTTTAATAATACCCTGACGCTCAACCATTCAATTTTCCGGGGCATATGAGTGAAACGCTCGAGCGTATCCAGTTCTTCCCGGGTCAATTTAAGCCGGGCCCGGAGTGTATTATAATCTTCGGTAATCTTCCAGATACCTAGCTGGCAGCCACAATCGTACGATTCATTCTTAATTATTGCCATTGAAAAAACAATCGTTAATTCCAGTGTAAGGTCTCGATGAGATGAAGTACATCCGCTGAAAAAAACTGAATAACGGGGGCAAGGGAATCTTTATTGGGTATGACATTAAAATAAAGGGCTCCGCTGAGAAAATTCCTGTTGCTGTCGGTTGCAAAGAAACTCATTGATGAGGCGGTATTACCCTTAATGTCATATATTATTCCGTTAACATTACGATCGGGAAATGAAAAAGGCTTTTCAATTATATCATCAGCCTTGATGCTGTGTTTGTATGCCAATGTCCTTATATCCTCCACATACGTATTCAAATCATTTTCAAGCGGTTTATATGTAATGTGAATTTGTCCCTTATAACCGGGAAATTCTATATTAATCCAACAGGGTTCAGCTGTCCTTCCCGAGAAAGGTGTTACACGCGCATAAACTGGTACTTCGAAGCTGTAATTACAGTTTTCGGCATGATACGAAATATATTTCTTTTCGGGAAAATCTATGCGGTAATAGCTTCTGGGTTTTGGAGTAAAATTTTCTTTGCATCCTGCCTGTACAACTAGTAGCAGAAGGACAATGTAAATAAAAAGGTTTCTCTTATGCGATATCATTCCTGCGGTTGTCATTTTCATTTACTGTCACCTGTACTTGTTTAATTCTGCGCTGATCGACCGATTTTACTGTAAATAAGAATCCGCCGCAGTTGAATGTTTCGTTTTTCCGTGGCATTTCCCCTTTCAGTTCAAGAATCAGACCTGCAAGGGTATCTGCTTCACCCTTGATATTGTCGAATTCATCCTCTTCGAGATTGAATACTTTAAAAAAATCGTTCAGAAGTACTTTACCCTCAAAGAGATAATTTTGTTCATCAACTTTTACATAGGGAGGTAATTCCTCGTTATCAGATTCATCAGTAATTTCACCTACAATTTCCTCCAGAATATCTTCAAGAGTAATTATTCCAAGTGTTCCCCCATATTCATCAATAACGACTGCCATATGTATTTTCGAGGTCTGAAATTCCTTCAGCAAATCACTGATCTTTTTTGCTTCGGGAATATAATAGGCCGGCCGCATCAGCGACTGCCAGTTGAAAGAATCAGGTTTATCCAGATACGGCAGAAGATCTTTGATATAAAGGATACCCTTTATATTGTCAAGATCGGGTTTATAAACAGGTATCCTGGAATAACCTGATTCCACTATAAGACCAATGAGCTTTCTGAAACGCGTATTCATGGGTACGCCAACAATGTCTATACGAGGTGTCATTACCTCGCTGGCATTGATGTTGCCGAATTTCACAATTCCTTCAAGAATTCTTTTATCTTCACTGATCCCATGTTTTGTCAGATCGAGTGCTTCCGAAAGATCATCCATGGAAATATTCTTGCGCTGGCTTGTAAATTTGTGTTGAATCCATGAGGCTGTGTGCACAAGAAGAAAGTTCAGCGGACGGAAAAACCTTTCAGCCATTTCAAGCGGCCGTGCCATAAGGCCAGCAAATTTGCCGGCATACCTGATTGCATATATCTTAGGGAGTATTTCGCCGAAGAAAACAATAACAAGGGTAATTATAACCACTTCAATTATAAATCCCAATAACTCGGCATTGGTAAAATCGAAAAGCGAGGAACTTACATAAGCCGAAATTACAATAATACCAATATTTAAAAGATTATTGGAAACCAGGATCGTAGCAAGCAGCTTTTCAGGTATCCCAAGTAATCGGTTAATCGTCTGATCCTTTGTTGATTTGGAGTTTTGAATCCTGTCGAGCTCGCCCGGCGTTAACGAAAAGAATGCTGCCTCTGCACCTGAAACCAGCGCGGAAAGGAGCAGTAAAATAAGTATGGCGATTATAGCAAAAATTAGATTTATTGTGAACGGATATACTGTTACATCCGGTACCATGCTTATGGCCTGGTAATACGGGTCTTCTTCCAATTCAGTAATTAATTGATTAAACAAAGGACATTAAAAAGGCAAATCATTGTTTACATCCGGTTCTTCAATCGGTGCCTTTTCGCCGGTAGTATCTGTATGGGGCACTTGTTGCGAGGGTGCTCCCTGATCATCGGATTTCTTTCCCAAAAGTTGCATTACATCGGCTACCACTTCAGTAGTATATCTTTTATTCTTATCCTTATCATCCCATGAACGGGTTCTTATTTTACCCTCGATGTAAATCTGACTTCCTTTTTTTACATATTTCTCAGCAACTTCAGCCAGTCCTCGCCACAAAACCACATTATGCCACTCTGTGGTTGTTACTCTTTCGCCGTTTTTATTTTTATATACATCACTGGTAGCCATACGGATGGTACAAACCGGAGTGCTGTTGTCGAGATAACGCACCTCAGGATCATGTCCGACATGACCAACTAAAATGACTTTATTGACTGACATAAAATGTCTATTTAAAATTAGACGGTAAAATTATAAAATTTATTAATTATTACCTTAAGCAATTCCCCTGTTCCTCAAATCATCCCAGTATCGTTCAATAACCCGTGGTACCGCATATTTATTCAATTCCGTTACAGGAATTACAGTAAAATCATTCCAGGCATCCGGCATACTGTCTGACTTAACGAGGAAAAACCTGCACCTTAGTAATTGATGAGACAACTTATGAGTGTATGCAGTAGTCTCGATGAGACTGAAAGTTGACCTCACAAATTGGTTCCATGGGTCCATTTTAACAAGAGTTCCGAATTCTTCCTGAAAGGGTGTTTCAATCATTGGTAACTCATAAAGCGAATTCCATATATCGTTTTCTGCTCTCTTCTTCAGCCAGGTAACATCATTGCAAATAATATAAAGGTAATTGAAGTAACGGGTCCGGTTCTGGAGTCTGGACTTTTTTACCGGCCGCAAATGAACTGTATTATGTTTGAGTGCAAGGCAATGTGCCGACAGAACGCAGGATGAACACCCGGGGTTTCGGGGAAGGCAGACAATCGCGCCGAACTCCATCATTGCCTGATTATGGATATCGGGTTCATCTTTATTGAGCAGATCCTCAGCATACCTGAGAAAGAGTCTTCTGCCTGCTGAAGTATTTACGGAAGTTTCGATGTCGAACAGCCTTGAAATTACCCGGTAAACATTGCCGTCGATTAATGGAACAGCTTGTTTGAACGCAAAAGATGCCAACGCGGCGGCTGTGTACTGCCCTACTCCTTTGAGTTTCGCTAACTGATCATATGTTGAAGGGAATTCACCCCCGTGATCCTCCACTACTGAAATGGCTGTTATATGAAGGTTTCGGGCTCGTGTGTAATATCCGAGCCCCTGCCACATCTTAAGCACTTCGTCAATCGATGCATCTGCAAGGTCTTTTATCGATGGAAATCTTTCAACAAATTTATTGTAGTAATCAAGACCTTGATTGACTCTGGTTTGCTGAAGGATAATTTCTGAAAGCCATATATTATAAGGGGATCTGGTGTTTCGCCATGGCAGATTCCTTTTGTTGATTTCATACCATTTTATCAGTAAAGTGCTGATCATTACCCTTTTTTTTTGTTCAATAATGATAAAGATTGTCAAAATTAATAGATTACTATTTTATTTATCGAAGGAAATGCTTTATATTTGCAACTCGTATTTTTGTAAATCATTAATTAATTGATATTTAAAAGAAATTAAACAATGACGAAAGCGGATATTGTAAACGAAATCTCAAAGAATACCGGGATTGAGAAGATCACTGTTCAGAAGACAGTAGAAGCTTTTATGGAAGCTGTAAAAGACTCATTGGTTGGTAATAAGAATGTCTACCTTAGAGGATTCGGTAGCTACATTATCAAAAAGAGGGCTAAAAAGACCGCCAGGAATATCTCGAAGAACACTACTCTGATTATTCCTGCACATAATATCCCTTCGTTCAAGCCCGCAAAAACCTTTGTCAACAAGGTAAAAGCTAGCGTAAAATAAGGTATTATCTTCCATAAAAAAATAATGAAATGCCAAGCGGAAAAAAGCGTAAGAGACATAAAATGGCTACTCACAAACGGAAAAAACGTTTGCGTAAGAATCGTCATAAGAAGAAGAACAGATAGATCTGTAACTTATTCATTATAAGCTAAAATAAACCTAAAGTTGACCTGTTCACTTTAGGTTTATTATGTTTATTCATATGCGTTCTTTTGACTCTTAGTATCAGATGCCTTCAAAATCTTTAGAAAATGTGAGCAAAGAACTGATCATTGATACATCTTCCAGCGATGTTAACATAGCACTATTAGAAGATAAAAAGTTAGTTGAATTAAATAAGGAAAAAAGCAATCCAAAGTTTGCAGTCGGTGATATCTATCTTGGTAAGGTTAAAAAACTGATGCCCGGCCTGAATGCAGCCTTTGTTGATGTTGGTTTCGAAAAAGACGCCTTTTTACACTATCTCGATCTCGGACCACAGGTAAGATCACTTCATAAATTCCTGGATGTCTCTATGAATCGGAAAGGAAAGACTGTTTCGTTCCAGAAATTTAAGAGGGAAAAAGACATTG
>DATAEX010000228.1:0-3786 GCA_036257765.1 Bacteroidales bacterium | reverse complement strand
TAATGTTTGGTTAAGATCAAGTAATTATTAGAAAACTTTGAGCCTATTAAGTTCTTTTTATTAACATTTAACGTTATACCCTTTCGAATGGTTACTTTAAGAATAAGACATCCGTCGGAAATTATTATTAATATTTATAATAAAAGAAATCAATGTCATAATATGAAAAAAATAAAGTTATCAACCGTCGTTTTCCACCTGAATAGAATTCACGCGTTTAGTATAGACGGCTTAATCCTGAAAATGGTTGCTTTTAATATCAAATAAGAGGCTATAAAATACCAAACCGACCCACCCTCAACACTATCCCAACGACCCTGTTTTTACTGCTCCATCCCTTGCATACGAAGCAATTAAAACCCCGCCCGGAGAAACTTTATATTCAAGAAGTGTGAAGTTTGCAGGTATAGCACCTGTCTCAAAGAGCCGTTTGCCTTTACCAAGAGTAATTGGGAATATTTTCAGCCAGAACTCATCGACGAGATCGTGTTTCAGAAGGGTCTGGATAAAATTGGCGCTTCCATGAACCTGAAGGTCGGTGCCGTCTTGCTGTTTCAAATTCCTGATTTTTTCTTCGATGTTACCGTTTAAGAAGACTGTATTATTCCACCCGCCCCGGGAAATCGTGTTTGAAGCAACATACTTGGTAACTTCGTTGATACCAGGCCATTCATTTTCATGATCAGGCCAGTATGATGCAAATATTTCATATGTCTTTCTGCCAAGCAATAGATCAGATTGCTTGCTCATTTGCTCACCCATAACCGTTCCCAGAAATTCATCAAAAAAAGGAAATACCCATCCGCCATATTTGAAGTCACCGGAAGTATCTTCTTCCGGCCCTCCGGGAGCCTGTATACACCGTCAAGCGTCATAAAAGACAGAACTATTACTTTTCTCATTATTTCTCCAGGTTTAGTTGGTACAGGTTTGTAACAGTTTAAAAGCAAGATTGTTTGAAGGAGTTTCTTCTGTTGCAACCTCAACCTCTACCTTTCTTCCACGGCAGTGAAATGGTGAAAGTACTTCCCTTTCCTGCCTCACTGGAAACCGTTATTTCTCCTCCATGACGCGAAACAAATTCCCTGGTCAGCAACAACCCCAGGCCTGTTCCTTTTTCATTATTGGTGCCGGGTGTTGAGCCTCCTGAATCGATACAAAATAACCTGGCAGACTTTTCAGAACTCATACCAACTCCATTATCGGAAACAGAAATAAAGGTCTCCATCCCGTTAAAATTCGAGGAAAATTTTATCTCGCCATTTTTATTCGTGTATTTAATGGCATTGCTGATCAGGTTCCGGATCATGGTTCCCAGCATTTGTTTGTCTGCATATACCGCTATCCGGTCACCCGGATCTGAAATTATGAGATTCAGGTTTTTTGCCATCAGACTGTCTGTAAACAGGTTGATACTATCCTGCAGCAAAACCTGCAGATCGAGTATTTCAGGGTTGAACTCCATGATCCCGCGTTGTGATCTTGACCATTCAAGCAGGTTTTCGAGCAGATTGAAGAGATTTTGTGCTGAATTATACAACAATTTCAAAACCTGCCCGGTCTTTTCATCCTTCCATGCATCGTAGTTCGTTGCAAGCATTTCCGAAAAGCCCAGGATGGCATTGAAAGGGTTTTTCAGGTCGTGTGCTATAATGGAAAAGAATTTATCCTTTGTCGCGTTCAGCTCATTCAGGTGACAGTTCAACTGTTCCAGTTCCTGATTCTTTCTGTTCAGTTCGGTTGTTTGGTCCTTTAAAATGCCATTCATTTCAACGATCCTTGAAGTACGCTCTTCCACCTTTCGTTCGAGCAGTAAATTCCGTTTTTTTATAGCTCTTATCCTCAGGCTGTAAATAACGAGAAAAAAACAGGCAATCAGGGTCAACACTGCAATCCTGAACCACCACGTCATCCAGAACGGAGGCACTATAATAATTTTGATACCTGGATTTTCTGTTGAAAGACCGGTACCCGGACCACCCCGCACCTTAAACACATATTGACCGGGGTCGAGGTTTGTATATGTTGCAGTACGGTTCAGCCTTACCTCATTCCAATCTTTGTCAAAATTTTCCATTTTGTAGGTGTAGCCATTGCTGCCTGGTTCGAGGTAGTTCAATGCTGCAAATTCGAATGAAAAAACGGAAGCTTCATATGGGAGCCTGATTTCTCTTGTATATGAGATATTATGCTGTAATGATGCAGGTGAATCATCTCCAACGGGTACAGATTTGTTAAAAATCAGGAAATCAGTGATTACAAGTTTATAATCCGAAGAAGTTTCCAGCAGGCTGTCGGGGTGAAACCGGTTCATGCCATTGGATCCCCCGAAGTACATCTCGCCTGTCCTGCTTATGCAAAAGGCATTCAGATTAAACTCATTTGATTGAAGACCGTCGGCTACAGTAAAGCGTTTTGACTTTCCTGACTCAGGATCATAATGTATCAATCCCTCGCTCGATGATATCCAGAACTTATGTTCCCTGTCTTCAAGTATACCATAGATGAAACAGTCGGGCAGTCCGTTTCTGTTTTCGAAATTGGTTATCGTCTGCGTTTTTGCGTCAAGGTAATCCAGCCCGCCATCCGTACCGATCCACAAGTTGCCTTTTTGATCCTCAATCAAATGCCCCAGGCAATTATGGCTGATACTGTTTTTATTTGGATCGTGCTGAAAATGTGTAATTTTCCCTGAGCGATCTATCCGGTCCAGCCCGCCTCCGTTTGTTCCGATCCACATATTCCCTTTACTATCCTCATAAATTGAATGAATATTATTGTGAATCAAACTATTTGGATCTTTGTTGTCATGCGCAAAATAGGTATAATTTCCTGTTGCAGGATCATAAACATTCACCCCTCCCGGGCACATGCCGATCCACATCCGGTTACGACTATCCTTGTATATGAACCAGATGTAATCGCTTGTAATTCCCTGCGGTTTGTGCTGGTTTGATTTCAGATTCCGGAATGTTCTGTTCTTTTTGTTGTATATTGAGATGCCGCTTCCGTATGTACCAATCCAGATTTCACCCCGGCTGTCCTCGCATACCGAAAGCACATAGTCACCGCAAAGGCTGTTTTTATCCGAAGGATTGTGTCTGAAATTTATAAAATTCCCCGTTTTGGGATCGAGCATGTTTAACCCGCCACCATCCGTACCAACCCAAATCATGCCGTCCCGGTCTTCGGTTATGCACAGTACATGGTTGTCGCTCAGGCTGCCTGCATTTGACGAATGCCGGTAATGGATGAATTGCTGGGCATGCCTGTTCACCAGGTTTATACCGCCGTTCCAGGTTCCAAGCCAGATATTTCCAGAAACATCCTCATACAAGGCATAGATGGAATTGTTGTTGAGGCTCGATTGATCAAAAGGATCGTTCCGGTAATTATAAAAATCACCGCTTTTGATGTCAAAAATGCTCAGACCTCCGTTCTCAGTGCCGATCCATAATTTGCCGTTTCGGTCTGTCATCATTGACATAATATTGTTATGGCAAAGACTGTTCCTGTTTCCCGTGTGCCGGAAATTTCTAAATTCATAAGTCGACAGGTCCATCAGGTCGAAGCCGCTGCCATACGTACCGATGCACAGATACTTGCTGCCGAGTTCCCCGATAGAGCGTATGGTATTCCCGGATGGAGTTTTATTGTCATTATCATTGTGCCTGAAATGAATGAAACCATCGGTTTGACTGTTGTATAATTCCAGCCCTGCATTCTGGGTACCGATCCAGATCTTGCCCGAATGATCCTCAAATATTGTTCTCACGGTATTATCCG
>DATAEX010000224.1:0-3603 GCA_036257765.1 Bacteroidales bacterium | reverse complement strand
ATGAGAAAAAGACAGTCGAACCTATGGCATATCATGGATTTGACCGGGGTTATATAGATAAAATGAATATCTCATGGGCAGACAACGAACGAGGCCGGGGTCCAACGGGTACTGCTATACGAACCGGTCAACCTGCAATCTGCAGAAACATGCAGACTGATCCCGATTTTGCTCCATGGAAAGAAGAAGCGTTAAAAAGAGGATACTCATCATCGATTGTTTTACCCCTGGTGGCTGAGGCGAAGGTTTTCGGTGCAATAAGTATATATGCCAGGGAACCTGATGCCTTCACCGAAGAGGATACTAAGCTATTATTAAGTCTTGCAAAAGATCTTGCCTATGGCATAACGTATATACGACTTGCGGTATCAGAAAGGAATGCGGCAAAGACTATTAAAGAGAGCGAAGAAAAATACAGGCTGCTTTTCGATGAAATGACCGAGGGTTTTGCCTTGCATGAGTTATTACTGGATGAGCACGGGCAACCTTACGATTATAAATTTTTAACTGTGAATCCCGCATTTGAAAGACAAACCGGTCTCAAAGCTGAGCATGTAATTGGCAAAACTGCAAAAGAACTTTTACCGTCCATTGAAAAACACTGGTTGAACAGCTACAGCCAGGTAGCATTAACCGGAAAAAGCATTGAGTTTGAAAATTATTCATCTGATCTTAATTCATATTACCGTGTTAGTGCGTTCAGTCCCAGGAAAAGATTATTTGCCGTTATTTTCGAAAATATTACTCAAAGGGTCATTGCTGAAAAAGAATTGCATAAGACAAAAAACTACCTTGAAAATCTGATAAATTATGCTAATGCACCAATTATAGTCTGGAATACAGCAACGGAAATCCAATTGTTCAACCACGCTTTTGAACACCTTACAGGTTATAAATCGGAAGAAGTGCTTGGGAAGAAACTCGATCTGCTTTTCCCTGAATCTTCTCTGGCCGATTCAAATAAGAAAATCAGGAATGCTCTGACCAAAAACTGGGAAACTATTGAAATTCCAATATTAACTAAAAATAAGCAGGTTAAAACTGTTCTCTGGAATTCGGCTAATATTCTTGATCCGGATAACAACACCATTGTCTCAACTATCGCCCAGGGACATGATATTACCGAAAGAATACAGGCCGAAAATGAAGTCAGGGCTGCCATGGAAAAACTCGACCTGGCACTTGAAAATGCAAATATCGGTATATGGACATGGGATATCCCGAATGATAAAGTAGAATGGGATGAACGGATAAGCAGGATGTTTGGGCAGGATCCGGTAATTCAATATCATAATTTCGAAGCTTTCGAAAAATGTATTTATGAGGATGATTTACCTCATTTTACAAGGGCTGTTAAGAAAGCCCTGAATGAAGAAAATTTATTGGATACTATTTTCAGAACCCGTCAGAATAACGGTGAATATACATACATCGATGCTAAAGCTCGTGTTCAAAAAGACCTGTCCGGTAGACCGATAAAGATGACCGGCGTTTGCCTCGATATTACTGCGATGCAGGAAACCACTGAAAAGACTCTTTTCAGTCTGAATGAGGATTTATTGCGATCGAACAGGGAACTCGAGCAATTTGCCTATGTTGCTTCACACGATCTCCAGGAACCTTTGAGAATGGTCTCGAGTTTTACACAGTTGCTTGCCATACGGTATAAGGACAAACTTGACAAAGACGCAAGAGAATTCATAAATTTTGCTGTGGATGGCGCACAAAGAATGCAGAGACTTATTAATGACCTGCTTCAGTATTCAAGAATTAAAACAAGAGGGAAGAACCTTTCTGTAACTAATTTGAATGATGTACTTGATCAAACCCTCCATAACCTGAGCATTAAAATTAAGGAAAAGAAAGCGGTGATTACCAGTGATACCTTACCTTCAGTATTTGCTGATGACGGTCAGATGGTACAGCTTTTTCAGAATCTGATTGAAAATGGTTTGAAGTTCTGCGAAAAGACTCCGAAAATACACATATCATCTGTGGAGGAAGATGATTATTATCGTTTCTCGGTTAAGGACAATGGTATTGGTATAGAACCGCAGTATTTTGACAGGATCTTTCAGATTTTTCAGCGGCTGCATCTCCGGGATGAATATGGAGGTACAGGAATCGGACTTGCAATATGCAAGCGAATAGCCGAACGCCATGGCGGAAGGATCTGGGTTGAATCCAAAAACGGAAGAGGTACGACTTTTTATTTTACAATAAGAAAAATATAATATCCAAATGAAAGACACAGAAGACAGCGTCCTCAACACGATCGAGATACTGATAGTTGAGGATAACAAAGGCGATGCCAGGCTTATAAAAGAAGTGTTTTATGAAAATAAGATCTTCAATTCACTCCATTTTGTCAATGATGGTATTGAAGCAATGGACTTTTTACACTCAAAGGGAGTTTATAAGAACGTTGCAACCCCTGATCTTATCATCCTTGATCTTAATCTTCCCCGAAAGGATGGACGTGAGGTACTGGCTGAAATTAAATCAGATGAAAAACTAAAACACATTCCTGTGGTTGTCATGACAATTTCTCAGGCCGATGAAGACGTGCTGCGATCCTATAACCTGCATGCAAATTGCTATGTTACCAAGCCGATTGATCTTAATGAGTTTACACGAGTCATCCGCTCGATTGAAGATTTCTGGTTTTCAGTAGTTAAGCTGCCGCCAAAGAAAAAATAGGTAACACTTGGAACAATCGCTTAATATATTGATTGTAGAAGATAATCCCGGTGATATAGTTATTATAAAAGAACTAATCAGATCATCGGGTATCAGCTTCATTTCGGCACATGCTTCTACCCTGAAGGAAACCATGATATTGTGCGAAAAAAACGAATACGATATTATACTTCTCGATCTTGGACTTCCCGATAGTCTGGGATTGAATACTCTTAAACAGCTTCATGCAAAATATGACCGGGCACCGCTGGTTGTGATGACCGGACTCGATGATGAAGATACAGCACTTGAGGCATTACGCGAAGGAGCTCAGGATTATCTGGTTAAAAACAGGTTAACTGCAGATGGAATTATCCGGACAATTAAATACAGTATCGAAAGAAAGAAGATCAATGACCTTCACAAGCAATATGCTCAGCGGTTTTCAATTCTCTCTGCAGCCACTGCTGCATTGAATGAATGTGAAGATATACCTTCGATTTTCAGGATAATCTGTGCTAATCTCCGCATCCTTTTGGACAATGCAGGAGTATTCGCTATTGAATTTCCTGATAATGAGAAAGTAAGATTTCTGGGTATTGAATGGCTAAAACCCTGGTATGATAAAATTTACAGGATTACCGGTGTTAATCTGAACAGCCCTGTTTTTTCCATTAACCAGAATATCGGAAAACTCCATGAGATCTTTGTGAATAAAAAATTAAGAAGGATCGAAGGAGGTCTTTATAAAGCTTTTGCAGGCATGCTTGAAAAGAAATCATGTTTGGATGTCGAAAGATTACTGAATATCAATTTTATTTATTCTATCGGTTTCCATCAACACCATATCTTTTATGGCGGGTTTATGGTCTTTTCCAAGAATCCTATTGGAAATGATGACAGAAATGTCATTGAAACCATCAG
>DATAEX010000222.1:0-6178 GCA_036257765.1 Bacteroidales bacterium | reverse complement strand
CGGCACCGCCAATGAATCCTCCGGGCTTGTAAGAAAAGGGACTGTACGATTCATAAGCAAACGGCCCCATAGGTGAATCCGATGTATAAACACCATCGCTGTATGTTTTAAATTCTGTGCCGGGGGAGGCATATTGGAGATAATATTTATTATTGAATTTGGTCATCCATGAGCCTTCATTATAGCCGTTCTTAGCATATTCATTGAGTTCTCCCGGGATCTCCCATCCATGTTCTACAATATTATGGGAAATCAAAACTTTCGGATCATTAACCGGCTGTAACTTGTTATCCAGTTGAACTGCCTTAATAGGGTCCCTGTCTGAGCATCCCCAATATAGATAAGTCTTTCCATCATCATCCCTGAAAAAATGAGGATCCCATATCGGATATGGCATGGGTTTTTCCATGGGTTTCCAGCCGTCCTCAAATGGGTTGGTACTGTAATAAATAAGGCTTTTTAATGTTGATGATCCTAAATAATAGGTTGTATCATTAATAGTAATAATATCCGGGGCATATTCCTCAATGGGCAGGCTTTTTATGGGCAGGAATTTCCAGTTGAGCATGTCATTAGAATACCAGTATCCCCCGCTATGAGACGCATAAAGAAAGTATGTACCTTTATATAATGTAATTACAGGATCAGCTGCTTCCCTGTATGAGATGCCGTTTGTTGGCTGGAACCGGTAATTAAGGTTAACAGGATTACAATAAGTTAATTCCTTTACCTGGGAAAATGAATAACTCAACCAGTTTATCATTAAGAAAATGAATACAATACTTCTCATAGTTTAATTTATTTATTGTAGTTATTTAATCGTTGTAAAAGCAACCTAATATATTAAAATAACCCAAACCATCATTTTAAGAGCCTGTTTAAAATCGGATTCAATTTATTATTATTTGTATTTGCATGTAGCCCAGTAAGGGCGAAATCTTTGTAGATTACATTCTATCTACATTAAAAACAGCCCCGGAATCCAACCCCAGAATACATACCTGATAAATTTGCCGGCCAGCATAGCAATGGCAGTTATAAAAATGTTAGTCCGCAATAAACCAAGACCCACGGCAAAAACATCACCCACAACAGGCAACCAGCTTAAAAACGCAAACAATGCACCCTTTTTATAAAGTCTGTTATGCCATCGTTCAATTGTTTCCTGTTTTATCCTAAGGTATTTTTCAATCCATTCCCATTTCCCAAGGTAACCAATGGTAAAACTACTCATCCCTCCAAGCCAGTTACCGGCTGAAGCAACAAGGATTGCAGTCCAGAAATCAGTTCCGTTTGCAATCAGGAAAGCAAGCAATGCTTCTGAGCTAAACGGGATTATGGTGGCGGCAAGAAAGCTGGCAAGAAATAATCCCCAAAGGCTGTAATCGAAAAGTCCGTCAATCAAAATTCTGTCATTAATGATTGCGAACTTAGAAAAAATTGGAATCTTTTTTCGTTATGCCTGTTTGTTAGTCGGTTTTGTGGAAATGTAGAACGCATCAATTTATTTCGACTTTTGAAAGGTACTGCTAAACAATAACGATTTTGCTATGTTGGACTGTATCGGATAAAAACTTCCTATTATGGCAAGTGATTCGATTAAAAAAAGGGAACTGATTGAGTTTCTCAATAAAAAGGCTTTTGTACCGATTTTAGAAACACCTGAAGAAAAGTATAAAACCGAGAGTAAGAAAGAGAAACTGCGTGAAGTACAAAAAAGTACGGAAAGGGAGAAAAGCCGGTTTGAAAATTACCCTTCAGCACAGGAAGTGAAGAATAACTACCTGAGTGATCTGAATTCAGATTCTGCCAACAGAATAAACAAGGAATTATCGCGGCTGCATCTTCCCACATTGCCGGAATTAAAAGAAGAATTCCTTGGGTTATGCAGAATACTGGATGTATAAATTGAAATTAATGTTAGGTTAAATTTAAATTAAAAGCCATGAAACATAGTATTAAGGATTTATTAGACTATAAGGTCATAACAAGGGACGATATGGATGGAAATGCCAGGGACGTGCTTTTCGATCAGGATTCCTGGATAGTAAGATACCTTGAAGTTGATTTCGGAAACATTTTCAATGACAGAAGAGTTCTTTTGCCCAGATTTCTCTTGAGAGATTCTTTTGTAAGCGGAAATCGTTTCCAGGTAGATCTGAATAAAAATGACATCGATGCCTGTCCAAAACCTGATGAGCATCTGCCGATATCGAGAAAGTATGAGGAAGAATTACACAGATATTACAAGTTGGATTATTACTGGGATCAACCCTATGTGACTCCTGTTGATCCCGTAGTTGGCCCCTCATACCCGTTCAGGGTACCTACCGGGGAGATAGAGGAAGACAATCTGGGCTCGAACCTCAGAAGCTTCAGAGAAGTAAAGGGTTATACCATCCATGCCGCAGATGGCAAGCTCGGTAATATTGCTGACCTGATTCTTGATGACAGCAACTGGAGAATAGTCTACGCCATTATCAATACAGGTACTTGGCTGAACTGGAGGAAAAAAGTTCTGCTGGATATAGGCTGGATAGAGAAAATCAGCTATAGCAGAAAAGAAGCCATGACCAGTCTGACAATGGATTCCATCAGGAATTCACCCGAGTATGATCCGAAAATGCAAATTGACACTCAGTTTGAAAAGTCGCTTCATACTTATTATGAAAACAGCATGACTTCACAAAGAACATCCAGGTTCTAAATGATGTGCATTTCCGGATTATTCAATCTAATTTAACCTGGTATTTATTTGGATGAAAATCTGGAATACGCGAAGCGGTTATGATTTAATACAGGTGCTTGCCGGCAGGAGCAATGTTTTTTTGCTCACTGACCGGCAAAACAATATTCTTATAGATACCAGTATCAGGTTAGCATGGAACAAACTTGACAGAAGATTAAAAAATCTGGGGATTGAAAACATTGATTACCTCATCCTAACGCATTCTCATTTCGATCATGCAGCCAATGCTTTTTCTATCAGAGAAAAATACAGAGCTAAGGTGATTATCCAAGCCAATGAAGCTCAATTTTTGACTTCAGGGATCAATCATATTCCTGCCGGGACAGGAAACTTTACACGAACACTGATGAATATGGCTGGTTATATTGCTCCGTTAATGCGAAACAAACCATGCAATTACGATATTTTGATAGAATCAGGATACGATTTGAAACCAGCCGGATTTAATGCCTATGTCATGTATACACCAGGTCATTCGCCAGGCTCATCCAGCCTTATAATTGATGATGAAATTGCCCTGGTAGGCGACTGCATGATCGGATCGTTCAAATCAACAGTATTTCCGCCTTTTGCCGATGATATTCATGAGACGTTTGAAAGCTGGAGGAAATTACTTGAAACAAAATGTACCCTTTTTATTCCGTCGCATGGTAAGGAAATAAAGAGGGAAAGAGTTGAAAAGACATTAGCAGACTTATATAAGAAGTAAAACCAACATTTTTAAATAAGTTTTTCATCGGTTTCGATATGTTTGTCCTTTTCTTTTTCCAGCCGGATGTATTCAAGATACTCACCTGATATATATCCTTTCTCAATGGCGTGCTTCGCAGCAGTTTCGCTGTCTTTTACAAGCAACATCTCTGTTTTGAATTCCTGATTCACCCGGTTAATAATAAATCCGATTTTTGTCAGGTTCTGCTTAATACCGATATCCCGTATATAAATGGCCAGGACACGGCCAGGAAATTCTTTTGCAATTTCCGAATAAACCTGTGGATCTTTTTGCCCACTATCGCCTATCAGGATGAATTTCATCTGATTATATACAGTGAATAGCTTTTTGATGGACTCTTTCTTATGATTCTTATTGAATTCCCTGATTTTCCAGGGACGCCAGAAATAAAGAGCCATTTGCCTGAGCAATAGAGGGCCTTTAGGAATTCGATTAAACTCTATGAACTCGTATAAAAGATCATATAAATTCCATTCACTGTTAGATACATAAAAAACAGGATTGTAACCCCGATTAATCTGTCCCCTCTGTAAAGCATGATAAAATGCCGAAACACCTTCAAAAGGCATCCGGGTACGGGCATTATTGAGCATCATGAGCATCAGCTTCTGAAGTTTTTGCGTGGCATATGAAATCAGGATTGTATCATCGATATCCGATATTACACCGAACTCGGGCTCATCATCAAGGATCATAATTTCAGCCTCGATCCGGTTGTTCAGAGGTGCCAATGAAATATATGCTTTGTGCCATATTCCATGGATTCGGGTTGGAGGATCTATTTTGAAATGACATTGAAATATTCCATGCTTATCAGTTGTAATTGACCGGGTCATATCCATGAAAGTAACTACAACCTCTGCAAATTCTATTTCATTGTTCATATAACGCCGGATCATGGCTTTTATATTCTCCCATCTTGTCTGCCCTTCGACAGGTTTCGACTGACCTTTTTCAGCCACTACAAGGCCTGAAATAAATACTTCCCTTGCAGTGCCATATCCGATAAACGGAATAATCCTCGCAAAACTTAAACGCCTTTTAAGGTGTTCATTCTTCATTGAAACAATTTTCTTGTTATTCTTTAAACAATAACCAATCGATACGGGAAATGAATCGAAGAAAAATATTGTTTGTTATTAACCGGAAATCAGGTTCTTCCGATAACACCGATATTGAGAATACATTGGCAAAAGGTCTTGAAAGCTCATTAATACGCTATGAATTTCATTTTCTTACCGGAGATGATGATTCCCGGCACATTAAGGAACTTATTAAAAGTTTCAAACCTGATATAGTTTGCGCGGCAGGTGGTGACGGAACCATTAATCTGGTTGCATCCATCATTATGAACAGGCCTTTAACCCTTGGTATCATTCCGATCGGTTCCGCCAATGGTCTGGCTGTAGAACTGGGTATACCGGAAAATCCGGAAGAAGCGATAAATCTATTACTGTCCGGATCTGCCAGACCAATGGATGTTGTTCAGATCAATGCTGATCATATTTGCCTGCACCTCAGCGATGTCGGTATAAACGCAAGAATAGTCAGTGAATTTGAGAAAGAAGGAAAAAGGGGATTTGTGGGTTATTTTAAGCATTTTTTCAGAGAACTCACCAGGCCTCAGAAAAGTTTCAAATGTGAAATCTTAATAAACAACAGACTGTATATTCATCGCTCTTACATGACTGTAATTGCCAATGCCAGCAAGTATCGCACAGGTGCAAATCTGAATCCGGAAGGAAAAATCGATGACGGTATATTTGAGATTGTTATTTTCAAGCCCTATCATCGCTGGATTTGGAGAAGCTTATTCGGAGCATTCACTGGCACGATGCATAAACAGCCTAATGTGGAAACCTATGAATGTACGGCTGCGCAAATTACAATCAAACCGGCGCAGGATCTTCAGGTGGATGGTGAAAGTCTCGGGATCACCTCATTCTTCAAAGCGAACATACATAAGCATGCCCTGAATATTATTTTACCTTCACTGTAAGCAATAACAAAAAAGCCTGTCTCATAAAAAGACAGGCCTTTCTGCGGAATAATTCTTTATCATTCGAACATATGTATGTACCAATTATTCTCATCCATCAGGTAATTATAGATCTGTTCGCGTTTACCTGCAGGATATTTTTCGGCTACTCTTGATGCCAGAAATGAAGGATCATTACGCCTTTTGGCAATACGCATCAGGTCGTAAAAACGTTCGCCCTCAAAAGCCAGCTCGCGGGCACGCTCATCAAGCACACCTTCCTCGAAAATTTGCTGTTTTAAAGGGAAGTTAGTGCCCAGATTCAGGAAGCCGGTAATCTCATTGGTAAACGGATCATGTATATATTGTATATTATCCAGAGTTATCTGATCGTCACCCCTGCCCAATCCAACCCGTCCACGTACTCCCAATTGAAGCCTGTCCAGCGCAACCGAATAATAGAGGTATCCGTCATTTAAGATTCCTTTGGCATATGCAGTATTGGTTTTAATAGTTCCGTTATCGTTGAAAATCATGTATGTGTATATTTCAGCCAGATAAAGGTGAATGCCACCGGCACGGTAAACAATATATCTGGCATCATCCTGATATTGACCTGTATAATACTTAAAAACAACAGTATCCATGCCCTCCATGATGTTGTTAACAGTGCGTGTATCATGCCTGGCTTTCATTTGGAGCATATAACTTACATCAG
>DATAEX010000221.1:0-2189 GCA_036257765.1 Bacteroidales bacterium | reverse complement strand
TGAAGGAAGAAACTGTCGATTTCAGCAATGTAGGGCTGAATGTGGGTGTGCGGTGGTTATTTTAAGAAAATTTTAATCTCAAACTATATAACTATGAATCGAAGATCTTTTCTCGCAAATGCCGGAATGGCCGCCGGAATTATCGTTGCTGCACCTTTACTTGCTGAAGGCAAAACGGACAATGAAAATCCTTACGATGTAACCGACCTGCATGTCCATACAACCCCTGATTTTCCTATGGAAACCATCATGCAGCTTTCTAAGGAGCGGAATGTAAAATTCGGGATCGTCGATCATCCTGCCGAATGGGCCATTAAAAATGATGCCGACATGCTTGCGTACATCAATAAACTCCGGCAATACCCTGTATATATTGGCCTGCAGCCAATGATCAGCGGATGGGGCAAAAATTTTTCACCTGAAGTGCTTGCCCAGCTTGATTATATTTTGATGGATCCTCAAACCATCCCTCTGGGTAACGGAAAATATGAGTTTATCTGGACACTGGAAACCTATGTTGAAAATACGGAAGAGTTTATGAAGCGTTATATGGAACACAGCCTCAATATTCTAAATAATGAGCCTATCAATATCTTCGGATGGCCGCTTTTCCTTCCTGTTTGCATTGCCAAAGATTATTATTCAATCTGGACCGAAGAACGAATGCAACTGATCATTCAGGCTGCCAAATCCAGAAATATAGCCATTGAAATAAACGATATGGCTCATACCCCCCACGAAGATTTTATCATCAAAGCAAAAAAGGCAGGACTGAAGTTCACATTCGGCTCCGATTCGAGGAATAATAATGCAGGCAGACTGGCTTATTGCAAGGAAGTTGCGAAGAAATGCAATCTCACGAAAAATGATTTTTATGTCCCTGTGCACTAAGCATGAATGATTAACTAATTGGGGGTTTTATTTGTTAATGTTCTGAGGAGAACTAATTTTATGAGCACACTTGTTATAAACCCCATTTTTAAGCAATTGGAGGAAAAACGAATTGCCCTTCCTGCCGACGTCGATCACCTTTTACAGAATTGCAAAGGTTTCCGGGTATTCGATAAGACTGAAGATCTTGCATCTATTGCTACCCTGGGAGAAAACAACAATACATTCGAAGTAAAGTATCATGTTCCGGGAAAAGGAGAAGTAACAGAAGCAATTATTCACAGGGTTACAAACGGTATCTCGGCAAACTATCCTGAACCCTATATAAGAAGGCGTGACCCTGATACCATGGCTATAGCAGACGATCTGCCGAGCGATAAACATCGCTTTAAGGAAAAATACGGTTACGAATTCAGTCAGCTGAAGAAAGAGACGTTTGAATGGCTTGCAGAACAAGAGCTTGCTGTTTTCCTTTACTTCGCCGGACGGGAAAAGATCGGTATTGGAGGCATAGCTATAACCCCTGCAAATGCGGGATTTTTTGCAATGGGATTATCCATGTTGCAGCGAATTATATCAGTAAAGGATCTTACGATCGACTTTAAGATAGAGTCAACCATCTTTGTGGCACCTCCGTTCAGGCATACCCATTTTAAAGGAAAACAGGTGGTTGTTCACGAACGCACGTTGAACCTTCATAATATATATTCCTATAATCTTTATCCGGGGCCAAGTGCTAAAAAAGGCCTTTATGGCGCCCTGCTTACAAAGGGAGAGAAGGAGGGCTGGATAACGGCTCATTGCTCGACTGTGCAGGTTGTAAGTCCCTACGACAACATTACTACCTTTATGCATGAGGGAGCCAGCGGCGGCGGAAAAAGTGAAATGCTGCAGCATATTGTAAGGGAGCCTGACGGTCAGGTATTGCTGGGAGAGAATACGATCAGTAATGAAAAGCGTCTGATAAGCCTTCCGCTTTTTTGTTCCTTCAATGCGGTAACCGATGATATGGCTTTATGCCATCCGTCGATTCAGCATAACAACGGGAAACTCACGCTGATGGATGCTGAAAACGCCTGGTTTATCAGAGTGGATAATATTCTGGAATACGGAACCGATCCCTTTCTTGAGAAAATTACGATCAAACCCCAAAAGCCGCTTCTGTTTCTGAATATCAAATCAAATCCTGATTGTACTGCCCTCATCTGGGATCATATCGAGGATTCACCCGGCAAAAGATGCCCGAATCCGAGAGTTATTCTTCCACGTGATATAGTACCCGGTGTAATCAGCAAACC
>DATAEX010000217.1:0-11750 GCA_036257765.1 Bacteroidales bacterium | reverse complement strand
CCCAGAAGCGTATTCCTTCACCGATAAATTCACGGCGGCGTTCAAGTTTGATATTCTCTGCAGTAGCAGGAACAGGGTCAACATTGGCGCGATCCCTTATCTCATCGAGACAGAATTGTGCTGTAACACCATTAACCGGTGCTATTCCATCAATAACCATAAGTTCTGCAGCATTAAGCAATGCCTCAGCATACCTGAATAAACGGAGATTATTATCATAATTAAGATCTACATCACCCGGAGGAGGATTATAACCATCTCGTGCTGCATATTTGGCCAGGAACATGCCTGTATTCTGAAAACGGGGATTATAACTGCCATTGGGGAAAACATTGATGGAAGCATCCCGGCGTGTATCTCCTTCTTCAAAAATAGCGTAGGTTGAAGGACGAACCGGTCCGAAACCCCAGCCTCCTTTAAAGGGGGCATGACCCGAAAGATTGTTGGGAGAAAGAAAAGCGGGAAGGTTGGTGCCGTATCCCTGCCATGCATAAGCCCATGTTTTACCTTCAGGTAACTGGTTGCTTTCAAAAATTGATTCCTTGCAGAATTCACCTTCACGTAACCATATTGAACCATAATCATCTACGAGACCGTATTCGGGGCTGTTGATAATCTCAACCATATTGGCCAATACTTCATTATAACGCGAAATATCCTTCTGATACATTACTACTCGTGCTTTGAGCATGTAAGCGGCAGCTTTCGACACACGGCCATTATTGGCAGCAGTTGTTCTCATGGGCAGCTTATCGTCAACGATGGCTGAATCAAGATCTTCTATGATTTCAGAATAAATTTCATCAGCCTGATATTGTCTGGCCATGTAGGGTGCAGGCAGGTCTTCTTCAAAATAGGGGATGTTGCCCCAGAATTTCCAAAGCCAGTGTAGATAATAAGCCCGCAAAAAGTGAGCTTCACCTTTATACTGTTTCAGCCTGTCAGCCGGAACATCTACGGCATTTTCGCAGACAAGAATTGCATTGTTGCAACGGCTAATGCCACTATAATATATACTCCACAATCCCGAAGGCAATTCGGTAGGGGTTGCATCGAGTTGCGATAAACGGTACAGCTGACCCTGATCGCCGGCATCACCGCCTCCTTTGAAAATATCGTCAGAACGCAGATCTGACATAAGAACAATGCTGTTATAATTGTTTGCTGCATAACTGTCGAAGAGCAGAATCTGATAACACGAAGCCAGGTTTGATAAGATTGCTCCTTCTGTAGCCGCACCACCTGCTTCCTGCGAAGCAGTCGGATATATCGTGAGGAAGTCCTCACTGCATGAAGAAAAACCTATGATAGCAGCCAGTGCTGCAGTAAAAATATATTTTTTCATAATATTCAAATTTTTATGATCAGAAAGTAATATTTGCTCCCATGGAAATAGTGCGTGCCTGAGGATAAATACCCCTGTCAATGCCTATGGTTGTGTAGCCGCCCGAAGCTATTTCCGGATCAAATCCTTCATAACCGGTGAGTGTTATCAGATTTTCGCCGGAAACAAAAATTCTGAGCTTTTGCACTGATACTTTTCTTGTTAAGCCAGTCGGAAGAGTATAGCCAAGCTGCATTGTTCTCATCCTGAGAAATGATCCGTCCTTAATATACAGGTCAGAGGAACGCCAGTTCCTGTTGGCATTAATTGCTGTCATACGGGGAATCTTATTGGAAGTTCCTTCTCCGATCCATCTTTCAAGTATCCAGCTGGGACGATTCATCGCGTTGATATCGCCTCTTTGGGAGAAATCATAAATATCATTACCAAGACTGCCCTGGAAAAATATGCCTAAATCGAAACCCTTCCAGTCGGCTGAAAGATTAAGTCCGAAAGTCCAATCCGGCATTCCTTTACCAATCTTTGTCTTGTCGTCATCAGTAATTTTTCCGTCAGGAATGCTTTTTCCGTCCCCATCCACAGCACCCGCAATATCAATGAAAATAACGTCGCCTGGTTGAGCAGCTTCTCCGTATGTCTCATTGTATGCATCAGCTTCGGCCTGATTCTGGAGAATTCCACCTGTTTTAAACCCATAAAAATACGGGAATACTTCTCCATTCATCGCCTTTACATAGCTTCCCAACCCGGATGCTCCAGCATTTTCATAAATAGCTTCTCCACTGGCGTTCCCAAGTTTAATCAGTTTGTTTTCGAGATAAGAAGCATTGGCATTAGCATTAAAGAATACGTCTCCAATCTTTATTTTATAACCGGCTTCAAATTCCAGACCCCAGTTCTCCATATCTCCCGCATTGGCAATAGGTGCACCCTTGCCAACATAGGAAGGAATCGGCTGGTCCATCAGCATTCCATTTGTAGTTTTCTTAAAGTAATCGAATCCAAAAGCAAGGGCATCTTTGAAGAATCTTGCATCAAAACCAAGGTCGGTCTGTTCCGATTCCTCCCATTTTACGTTAGGATTTGGTATGGATGAGGGACTGCTGCCATATTGCATGGTTGAAAAGTTTCCCGATCCGAAATAGTAATTTTGTCCGCCAGTCATTAAGCTGGTGTAACGGAACTGGCCAATTCTTTCATTTCCGTTCTTTCCCCAGCTTCCGCGCAATTTCAGACTGCTGAGCCAACCCGGACGGTTTTCCATGAACGATTCGTTTGTGACATTCCATCCCAGTGAAAATGAAGGGAAAACACCCCATTTATGACTTGGTCCGAAATTGGATGATCCGTCACGTCTTACAGTAGCCTGGAAAATGTACTTTTCATCATAATTGTAATCAATACGGCCGAAATAAGAAGCAAGGGTCTGCGAACTAAAACCTCCGGTACCTCCGGCAACTCTTTCTTCATCCCTGTCGGCGATAGCATAATCGATATTTGCTTTATTCGGATCGGTTTCAAGGAGATCATAATCGTCACCATAAAGATGACGTGATACATACTCCTTGCCTGACTGTCCGACAAGAAGGGTGAGATTGTGCTTTTCACCGATGGTTTTAGTATAGGTTAATGTATTTTCAAGTTGCCAGGTAAATCCCCTGTGCATGTTTGAATACACAGAGCTTTGTGTAACATCTTTACCCTGTGTGGCAAGGAAATAGGGGAATGTATAACCATCATTGCCCCAAAAGGCCAGGTCTACACCATAGTTTGATCTGAATACCAGGTCATTCAAGATGTTCATTTCACCCCAGAAGGTGCTTACAAATTTGTCGGAGTTGCCCTGACCCCATGTCGGAGCGTTCAGCATGGCCACGGGATTGGCAATTTCCTGGAATCCTGCGGGTGGAATTGAATATACCCGTCCGTCTTTATCTTTTACTGCATTGGGATGTGCTGCGAGAACTGCTTCCGGTTCCTCGGCATATACTGAAACCGAAGGTGCAAAGGCGAGGGCGCTGCCCAGTATAGATCCATATTCGGAATTGGTTTCAATTCCCGAAGATTTGATACGGGAATAACCAAGGTTCATTCCGATTTTTATCTTATTGAGAAATGAACGGTCTGAGGTTTCGAATACGTTATAAGTATTGTTTGACCTTATACTCCAACGGTTGTAGTTTGATTTATTATAATTGCCGCCTACAATGCCTTCCTGATCATAATATCCAAGGGAAAGAAAATAGGCAAGCTTTTCTGTTCCACCGCTGATGCTGAGCTGATGGCTCTGTACCGGTGCATTGTAATTGAAAGTCTCATCCTGCCAATCGGTCCCCTTACCGGCATTGGCAATCTGTTCAGCTGTATAAATAGGAGAGCTGCCGTCGTTTACAGCAGATTCATTCATGATGATCATATATTCTGTAGCATCCAGAACTGATTTTTTCCTCCAGGGATTCTGCCAGCCATTCGAAACATCATAATTTATCTTTGCTTTGCCCTGTACACCTGACTTTGTAGTTACAAGTATAACTCCGTTTGCTGCACGGGCTCCGTATATGGCTCCGGATGCAGCATCTTTCAAAACTTCAATAGATTTAATATCGACAGGATTAAGGTAATCTATTCCGCCATCCACAGCCATACCGTCAACAATGTATAACGGCTCACTATTATTTACGGTTCCGATACCACGGATCCTTACTTTGGAATCTGATCCCGGCTGACCGGAGCTTTGTGTAATCTGGACACCGGATACCTTGCCTTTCAGTGCACTTTCAACACGTGTGGGTGCTGAAGCTGCAAGTTCTTCCTCACCAACCCGGCTGATTGCAGCGGTCACAACGCTTTTCTTCTGAACTCCGTAACCAATTACCACCACTTCTTCAAGCGCTTGCACACTCTGATTCATGGCAAGATCTACTACAGTTCTTCCATTCAAAGGAACAGTGATGGATTCGTAACCAATGTAAGAAAATACAAGTGATACCTCTGTATTTGGAACGCTAAGCGTATAAGCGCCGTTAGCATCTGTCACCGCGCCGGTGGTCGTTCCTTCAATTAATACATAAACACCAGCTAATGGCTCTCCGGTAATCTCATCGGTAACCAATCCCGTAACTTTTACCATCTGGTAGTTTTTTCCCGGTACGATTACAATGAAATTATTGTCCAAAACCATGTAATCTACATTGGTTTTTTCAAACAGCCCTGCGAGCAGAGCGTCGATGGACATATCGCTGACATTAATAGAAACCTTTTTATCAAGATCGGTAAAGGCGTCGTTGTAAAAAAACCTGAAATTGCTTGAATTTTCAATGGTTTTTAGTACATCACGTATAGCCTGATCATTGGCCTCCAGGTTGAACCTGGCATTTTGCGAATAAACTGAAGCAAAAATGTTGGCCGAAAAGATCAATGACATGATCACAGTCAGTTTCATATATAAAAGAATTTTTTTACTGGGGAAAGGAAAGAAGCAACATTCCGGCCCCCCCGGATTTGTTTTTTTCATAAATTTGAAATGTTATGTTTTAGTGAAAATTAGGACATAATTAGAGTTTGTTTTTTTTAAGGGGGCAGGGACCAAGCTGCTCCCTTTGCTTTTTCAGGGTGGTATCATGTTTGCTAAGTTTTAAGGATTAATATGGAAAAATATCAGTGTGTATCTGGTTTTGTTATTTGTTTGAACTGATCCTGCGTATCGCGGTCTACCGCTAATATTACAGTATCTCTTTTTAATTCAAAATCAATGGGTGCTGTGTGTTTGATGGCATGCAGGATCTGCTCGATAGTCTCGTTTTCAATAGTTCCGGTAAAACTGTAGTATTTCAGTATGTCATCCCTGAACTCAATTTGTATATTGTACTTACGCTCCAGCATGGGAGCAAGATTGTCAAGAGTTTCGCCTTGTATGATCCACCTTTTATCCTTCCAGGAGGTATAGAGTTCGGTATTTATATTCTTTTCAATTATTCCGGCAGGAAAAGTCTTTTTGCGGAGGGCTTTCAGCGACTCATTCTTCTTTGCATTCTGCCCGGATTGTTTTTCAAAAGAACCGGACAATTTCTGGTAAATGAATTTTTCATTGGGCAAAAGAACAATTTCTCCGGTTCCCTTCTTATTTTCCCTGATATGTATGTCGATTTTGCCTTCTTCAAGTATGGTCATAATAGAAGGCTCTTCGGGATAGGACTTAACATTGAATTTTGTTCCCAATGCTTCAATTCTCAGTTCTGCGGTATTTACAAAGAAGGGATGCATTTTGTCGCCGGCAACAATAAAATAAGCTTCTCCCGATAAATCAAGTGATCTGGTCTTTCTGCCGTAGTTTTCATCATATACTAATTTAGTTCCGGCGTTCAGCCATACTTTTGAGCCGTCGGGCAAAACAATGCTGCCTTTTGCGCCCAATGGAACTTCAATTATTACAGGCCTAGGCATGATTTCTGCAGGTTGCCTGATCAGATAAAATGCTGCAAAACCAAGCATAAAGAAAATAAGCCAGGTGGCTGCTATTCTTATGTATCTGATAATCATCCGCTTTTTGTTTCCTTTGCCTGTTACTTCAGATTTTGTCATCCTGGTTTTCATAAGTTCCCACGACGACATGACATTGAATTCATTTAACTCTTTTTTCGTACCCCCAATCAACCAGATTTCTAAACAGTGATTGAAGAATTCAACATTAGCGCTGTCTGATTTAATCCATTTTTCAAGCGCTATCATTTCATTATCTGAAATATCATTTGTCAGAAAGCTGATAATCAGATCATTTATTTGCTCTTCGGTCATTTCGGTTCTGTCCATAGAAGGTTTGTCTGTTTATTAGGACAAGATTTTTGTTCGAACGGATTAAAGGAATGATCTTTTTTTTATTTTTCTTTTCGGATAACTGCTGATACTCTTTTTAAGGCATTCATTAAATGTGACTTAACAGTGTTTTTGGAGAGATTCAGTAATGATGCAATCTCATCATTTGATTTATTATGGATTCTGCTTAGCACAAAAACCTGTTTGCATTGATCAGGAAGTGCCTCTATTGCCTTGGATACCGCATTTTGCGTATCATTCGAGATCAATTGTTCGATAATGAAATCATTGGATTCACATGTATCTAAAAGAACTTTCCAGATTTCATACGACGTTGTCCTGATTATGGATGCCTTATCAGTTTGTCGTCTTTTCAGTTCATTTATGCAAGAATTTTTAACCGAGCGAAACAGGTAGGAATTCAGGGAAGTATGTACTTCAATTATTTCCCGGTTAAACCAGATCTTACTAAAAACATCCTGAACAATCTCCTCGGCGCTATGCCTGTCGTTAATTATTTTGATGGCAACGTAACATAACGGAGCAAAAAGGTCCTTGTAGAGCATTTCAAAAACCTTTTCATCACCTTCCCTTATTTTCTCCCAAATAACCCCAGACTTCATTAAGATGAAATTCAGATCCCCGGATGAAAATCCCAGGCGATCTGGTACCGGCTCAATTATACAAAAAAATTAAAAAGATGGTGCGCAAAGTACATAATTTCTTTTGTCTACGGTTTAAGCATACTTTGTTTCTTTACTGTAAGATTCCAAAATCATAAATAAATAATTAACTTTTAGGTCATGCTCCGACTCCGCTCAGCATGACAAATTAATCCGTCATCCTGAGTGAGATCCGTCATCCTGAGCGGAGTCGAAGGACGACATGACACAAACTATCATCAAAATAGCATTATGAAAAAGTTCAGCCTGTTGATACTGACCATTATTGTTGTTGCTGCATGCCGACAGGAAGTCAGAAGGTTCACCGTCTCATCCCCGGATTCAAATATTCTGGTCACCGTTGAAGCCGGCAAAAAATTGTCCTATTCAGTAAGATACCGGGACCAGATGCTGATCAGACCATCAGGAATAACGATGCATCTTAAAAAAGGTATCATCATTGGGCAAAAGCCTGCCATAACAGATACGCTGACACGATATATTGCTGATTCCATCGTACCTGTAGTAAAAGAAAAAAGGGAAGTTATTCCTGATATCTATAATGAATTGGTTCTAACGCTCAGTGATGGATTTGAAATCCATTTCAGAGCCTACAACGATGGAATTGCCTATCGGTTTACCACGACTTTAACCGACAGCATTTATGTAGTAAATGAAGAGGCATCATTTCTTGTAAAGGCAGGTTCAACGGTTTACTATCCACAGGTCACCAAACGGGCAGACGCAGATATTTTTCATACAGCCTTTGAGGAAACATATAGAAAAATAGCAGTTGATTCCCTTGAACCTGATATGTTTGCATTCTCACCGGTCTTACTTCAGGCAAAAGGACTTCCCAATCTATTGATAACCGAATCGGATCTGTTTGATTATCCGGGAATGTTTCTAACCGGTCATCAGGCTATAGGTTTGAAAGGCCGTTTTGCACCGTATCCGATAAAAGAAATTGTTACCGGCGCTGAATTCAGACAGAAAACAGTTGAAAAACGGGCATCCTATATATGCAAAACCAGGGGTCCCAGGACCTTCCCCTGGAGAGTGATTGTCATTGCTCCCGAAGACAGGGGATTACTGCTCAATGACCTTGTTTACCGGCTGGCCCCTCCTCCGCGAAATTCCGATTTCAGTTGGATTAAACCCGGAACAAGCACCGAGGAATGGATTACAGGATTGAACCTCTACGGAGTAGATTTTAAAGCCGGTTTAAACACGGCTACTTACAAATACTATATCGATTTTGCTGAACAGTTCGGTCTCGAGTATGTAATGCTTGACGCAGGGTGGTCGGATGTGAATGATCTTTTCAAAATAACTCCCGAAATGGATATGGGTGAAATCACAACGTATGCAAAGGAAAAGGGAATCGGACTGATTCTATGGACTCAGGCTCTTACGTTGGAAAGCCAGATGGAAGAGGCTTTGGAGCAATTCAAAAAATGGGACATCAAAATTGTAATGACTGATTTTATTGACAGGGATGATCAGAAGGCTGTCAATTTCCTTCATTGGTTTGCCGATAAATGTGCTGAAAAAGGCCTGATGTGCATGATACATGGAGCTCCAAAGCCGGCCGGTTTTAGCCGCACACATCCTCATATGCTGGCCCGGGAAGGAGTTCTCGGATCTGAATATAATATCTGGTCATCCAGGGCGAACCCCGGTCATGATCTTGAACTACCCTTTATACGGATGGTTGCCGGACCTATGGATTATGAGCCGGGACTTTTGCAAAATGCCGGCAAAGATCAGACATCAAAGCTTGGTTTTGAGAAAGTGATTGCCCAGGGTACACGAATGCATCAGATGGCCATGTTTGTTATTTACGAAAGTCCCCTTCAACTTTTTTCAGGGAATCTTTCGGATGCCATTCGTGAACCGGAATTAATGCAAATGTTGGGGAAATTGCCGACCGTATGGGACGAAACCCGGATCGTTGATGCAAAATTCGGAGAGTATATTGTAGAAGTTCGGCGGAATGGCAGCAAATGGTATGTTGCAGCCATGAACGACTGGCAACCGCGAAGTTTCAATGTACCCCTGGATTTTCTTCCTGAGGGCAGATTCAAAATTGAGATTGCCTCCGACGGTATCAATGCTTCACGAAATCCGCATGATTACAAGATAGAGAGTGGCCTGATAAGTGCCAGTGATTCGTTAACCATTGATCTTGCCCCGGGTGGGGGATATGTGGGGATTATTAGCAGATCCATCAGGTTTTTGTAGCATGAATAACATTCATGCCATTCGTGAGATTTGTCTTTAATCTTGTATCAATGTGAAAACTTCACCATAAGAAGGTATGCAATCCTTGCAATACAATCCGCAAGCAAAAATATTATATACTTTTTCATTTGTGAATTTAAAACACAGGTACAAAATAATATGATGCTTATAAGTGTTTCATGGTTGCTTCTTTTGCTTTGTATGGGGCAAATTTAAATGAGACAATGCTTTGATTCATACTAAACATTATCCTAATTGAATCTTATAGATTTTATATTTCTTAATTATACTTCCGCCAATTTTTTCAAGTATGGAATTCATCGACTTGTTGTTTTCCATTACATAACAAGCTTCGGCCTGAAATATTCCCACCTGATTTAGATTTTCATTTATCTGTTTATAAAGCATAATATCCACACCCTTATTTCTATATTCTTGTAATATTCCCATAATCAGGATTCGGGCAGATTTTATTTGATGCTTGTACCATATTAGTTTAAGTAGCCCAAATGGGAATAATCTGCCTCTGGTAATTCTTTTAAATACATGATTGTAATCGGGCAGTGCAACTATAAAACCTATTATCTTTCTGTTTAATTCAGCGAATAATATTAAGCTCTGGGGGATCAAACTTTTTAAGTCTTTTGCCATGTTTTTAAACTCATTTTCTGAAAGGGGAATAAAGCCCCAGTTGTTTAGGTTTGAGGTATTATATATTTCACGCAAATGCAATATTTCATTGTCAATATCTTTATACCGGATTGACCTTATTAAAATACCTGCTTTATCAACTCTATTTTTTATCCTTTGTATGACGGGTTTACCAAGAAAAGAATTTAAACTCGTACTTTCTATTTTGTAAGACGAAAGCCCCATTTCATATTCAAATCCTAACCGATTTAGAAAATCCGGATAGTATTTCTTGTTATAAGGCATTAGAATAACCGGCATTATGTCAAATCCCGAAGTAAGCAATCCACAAGTATCGTTTGTGGTAAAATTGGTTGGGCCTACCAACTTATCATATGAATGTAACTTTACAAGTTTGAATACCCGACTAAAAAGCAATTGAGCAACTTCATACCTTTCAACTACCTCGAAGAAACCGAAGAAAGCTGTTTTTTCTTTGTAAATATTATTGTGGGGTAGATTCTCTACGAAGGCTATTCGACCAACGACCTTTCCTTCATCTTCAGCTATGAATAGTGATGCCTTTGAATGCTCAAAAAAGCTGTTCTTTTCCGTAAGCATTTTTTTCTGAGCAATGTATAATTCAGGCACATAGTTTGGATCGTTCTTATATAGGGAGTGAGGAAAATCAATAAAAAACCGCAGTAAACGACTGTTGTTGACATCAACTACTTTCAATGCAGATTCCTGTTTTTGGGATTTCATGTTCCTAAAGTATATTAGGTGCATCACCGTTTTTAATGGACTTTTTATAAACCAGGTTTGTAAAAAAGGCAAATAGGTATACCAGCGGCGCATTAAAGAAATGGGGGTTAAAAAGAGTTCTTTTGAAAATATTTTGCCATGAATAGGTGCTTTTATAAACTTTCCAATATGCGTTATCTAGTTCTTGGGGAGTAAAATGTGCAGGAGAAAAGACACATTGTGTAGCTGTATATTTTGAATAGTCTTCATGCAATAGCCGCCCTTTGGCTTTTAATTCTTTATAAAAATCTGTTCCCGGCAGAGGGGTAAGTATATAAAACTTGGGAACCGGAATGTGGTTTTCACTTATAAACCTGATTGTTTCATCTATTGATTCGGGAGTATCACCATCAGTTCCAATTATCATCTCGGTTGCAGGGAGAATTCCAACCTGTTGAATTTTTTGAAGAAGTTTACCGGTTTGCCCTACTGTTACCCATGATTTATTTAGCATATTTAAACCCTTTTGCGACAAGCTTTCAATGCCCAGGCTCAGGATTCTGCATCCGGATGCATGAACTGCATTAAGCAGCTTTTCATTTTTTGCAATCTGAACGGTACATTGACTTGCCCACATCATGTTTAGTGGCTTAATCCTGTGGGATAATTCAAATAAATATTCCGGGTTTGAAGCAATATTATCATCGATAAGATAGAATCTTTTAAAACCTAGATTTTTGATCACAATAATATCACGCATTACTTCATCCAGGGGTCTTATAAGGTAACGACCTTTGTAAATACAGGCAATTGAACAATAAGAACAAGTATGAGGGCATCCACGGCCTGCCTGAACAGGAAGCATAAAACCAATATTTTTTTGAACCAAAAGTTCATATCGGGGAACAGGTAATCCTGCCAGGCTTTCCAGCTGATTATCATATATTGCTTTTAAACTCCCTTGTGTCTCAAAGTCGATTAGAAGCTGAAGATATGAGATTTCTGCGTCACCGATTATAATACTGTCACAATGATCCTTTACAAAATCGGGCAGGATAGAGGCCATGTATCCCCCAAAGAATACCTTTTTACCACGCTTTCTGAATTCATCAGCAATATCAATCGCATGAAAAATGGCATGACCCATTGCTCCAATACCTATAAGATCATAATCTTCATTGAAATTAATATCGTCAACCACTTCAATAATTATTTTAACCTCCCAATTTTTAGGTGTATAAGCAGCAAGAAGGGGGAGAGCTAAGCCAGGCAGGTAAATTCGCTTTTGCTTGCATAGCGAGAGCGTTCCAGAG